>RKRY01000027.1 GCA_007571135.1 Candidatus Nitrosopumilus sp.
GTGTGATCTTGTTGTATCATGTCCTGTTGTAACATGTTGGGATCTAAGAATGTATGGGTTGGGATTTTTGCCGAAATTATTATGAGCGGCAGTATAGTCTGCGCTATGCCCGATACAAGCGACTCCAGTTCGGCGATCCTAGACTCGCCGACATTGGATCCTGCAAGCGCCTTGCCCTCTCATAGACGGTTCGCAGCAGTCTGTGCAGCGTAGTGTTTAGGTTACATATTGGAACATCTTGACAGACTAGGCTAGAGAATACTATTCATTGTGTTCAAATTTTAGACCAAGTCACTACGTGATACGCCGTGCCATGACCTTGTTCTGTTCTGTCTTGCCCTGTATCTGCTCTCTCTATTCGTCGATGATCCTGTTCTTCTTGCAGATCTCTGAGATCACCATGGTGTTCTCGTCCCGTAACGCCTTGACATCAGGGTTTTTCATGTGATGGTGTGAAACTGATCCCTTTTAGATCGTTGGATCAAAATTATATGACATTATGCGTGACTTAACCGATTACAAACCGGGTGCTCTTAGTCTTCAAACCAGTGTAACCCATGCAAGAAAGCAACAAGGCGATGCCTTGCACTGACGAAGCAGACTAGCGTATCTGCATGCCTGCACGAGCATGCAAAGAAATGGTGCGGTTCCGTGCACAAATTGTGATAAATAAAATATTGACAGTCTTTGGCAGTGTCTTTTTGAACTCAAAGCAAGCTTAGCCATTGCCCAGTAGTCTCTGATACTGGATTTGGAATTCCTCATACGCCAGCTTCAAAGATCTTTAATCCTCTGTTTATTACAATACAAATAGGAACTGACTTGGAAGAGTTAGAGCCAGAGCAGATTATCTTATACCCAAACACAATTCCATAAAACCAAAAAACAATCTGAAATTAAAAACAAGAGAAAAGATTTCGTCGGTAATTACGCGAGGCTATCGAAATCTGTGTATCTGATGACTCTTGGCACGTAGATAACCTGCCAGTAACATACCAATAAAACACTAATTTTACCTTCCAACGTTTCTAGTCTGACTCTTTCACTAGCTGGTATAATGCATATTCCACTCCGTGGGATCGACTTGAGAAATTTTTTGATGCGATCTCCGAGTCTAGCCATTTGCATAACTCAGAATCGACTGAGATACTAAACTTCAACTTCATTGTAGTACCTCCACTGTTCATACCATATACACGATAATAACACCAAGTCATTATTAGTACTTGAAAGCAATACTTAAGAGGTGGTAGGAAAAAGTAGTAAGAAGTAATGATATCCATGATAAATGAATACCAGAAGGCGAACTTCTAATGAAATGGTACTTTCCACCAACTGGAGGAGGGGTATCATATGGTGTCAACGATAGTAGTCAGGAGCATTTTCGAGCCAATGCTTGGGAAAATACGATAAGGGAGATAATACAAAACTCCCTTGATGCTTTCAATGAACATAATAACAATCCTGTCGTAGTAAAGATATCTGAGATAACAATACCTGCACGCGAGATCGGCGCTGAGGATCTTGCAGGACACGTGAGTAAGGCACTAGAACGCATCACGCAAGACAATACAATAGGCAAAGAATACAAAAATGCGTTAAAGACGTTAAAACAAGATGCAATCAAGGTGCTGGCGATAACTGACACCAACACTACGGGACTAGTTGATGACAAATGGGATGCACTAGTGTATGACGAGGGTGTAACTAGCAAAAACATAAGTGCGTCAGGTGGAAGCTTTGGTATCGGAAAAAGTGCACCATACTTGGTCTCATCAATAAAGACCGTATGTTACTCAACTCGCTATCTCCAGCGCAGAACACCTGGGAAGAAATCAGGTAGAATGGAGAAGTTTATTGCCAGATGTAAAATTTCATCACATGAAAACCCAAAGAAAACAAATGAGATGCTCCAACACATAGGTTTTGGGACAAAAGCAAGATTAAAGCAAAACGAACGAGCTGAACCTACAACTGGGAACAATATTCACAAACAATTCCGGCTTGATGGCGTAGGTAGTGGCATCTTCATCATAGGGTTTGAACCCGGAGTGAAGGACTGGGTTAAAATTGCAAAAGAGTCGATCGTACGCAGTTTCTTTGTTGCAATACATGAAAAAAAATTGCAAGTTATCATCAATTCTGAAACGATAAGTTACGAAACACTAGACAACATATTTGAGAACACTAAGAAGACGCATTCAAAGCACTATTATCACATCATCCGAGACAGTGAGATAAAACAATCAATAGCAGGAGATATGGGAAAATTTTCTGTAAAGCTAAGTGTGGGTGATAAGAATCTGCCAAACCGAATTGCCTATGTGAATCGTCGAGGAATGCTAATCACTGATGACAAGACATTCAACACAAATCCATTTAGTACATCTGTCGGCAAGGGATGGGCCAAATATGCTGGAGTTGTAATGGCAGAAGATGATAGAACAGCTGAACAAATACGCAATATGGAGCCACCAAACCACCACGCAATAGAGTTTAAGAGAATTAATGACGAAAGACAACGTGAAATTACTAAGAAAAACCTAAAGCAGATACAAAAAAATATTGAGGATTTTGTCAGCCAGAATATTGCTGATACTGATGAGGAAAACAGCATCCAATTACCTGAATTGGCAGAAATATTATCTGGATCAGGTAATGGTGCAGGCAGCGATCCGTACCACTGCGACAAATCTGGAGATCTAGACTACCGCACGATTACCCCCTCAACCCAGTTAGGACAGACAAAGACCAATCCTGAATTAGGAGGAGAGGAACCAGTTTTGTCAGAAGGCAAGGGAGAGGGCAAAGGACAAGGCTCAGAACGAAGGCATCCTACCGGAAGGGACGGGCCCAAACACGACATGCCATTTTTAGAACGTCAGAGAGTTGTTCGCAGTGAGAACAAACTTCATGTCATATTTACATCTAGGCATGATGATGGCAAGCCGATACGAATTGCGATAATGCGCGCAGGAGAGGAGAAACGAAACGAAAGTGAGATTCCCATAATCTCTGCTAGCGTAATATCTCCACCCGGTCTTGATGTGAAGAAAGATGGGAATCACATAACTATGATGTCAACATTCAACGAGCGTATAGTTTTGGATTTGGAAATACCAAAGAATGAGCCATACACAGGATACGAGATTATGGAGATCATTCAGGTCGACAAGTCAGTAAGATCAAAGAGATGAGCTACTCAAATCTCCTACTTCCGCATCCCGTAATCCGACCAGGAGGATTTGACTATGGAGAAGAATATCGTTTTGATATACGCATCGACAAGGCTATCCGTATACAAGACAAGATCAATCTGAAACTGTCTTATGAGTTGCACAGTGATTTCATATCTAATATGATCAAGGAAGGCAAAGCAAAGGCGCTGGCCATGATAAAATGTATTAAAACAAATCAGCGAGTCATATTTGACTTTACAGAAACACATATGCAATCGAAGCTTCAATTGGCAGATTACGCTGGGAAAATGAGCATAGTTCCATATGTTGTGACTTCTGAAAAAATAAGTGGTTTTAGATCCAAAGAATACGACGATGAGATTAAGGGATTAAGACCCAACGGGATGGATCTTCCAACAGGTGCCATATTGGCAATAGGAAAGCAGCATGAGATCACGATTGACTCAATAGAAAGAATTCAAGCTGCAATCAATATAACGCCTAATGGCAACATAAAGGAAGGAGAATATCTAGTAGATACCCATGAGGATATAATTCAGATTTTGATGCATCCTAATACTCTTGAAAGGATACGCAAACTTCGTAGTCGTGATGCTATCCCTATACTGTATGCATCTCTATACGTACCTGCCGTAGAGCATGCAATTCGGGCCTTAAATGATAATGATAAAAAGAAATCTTGGGTGCAGGCACTGTATAAGACTCTGGAAAAACACAGCATTGATCCCAACGACGAGCTAAAGGAGCATGCCAACAAGTATGCACAGGAGATATTGGAAGATCCAACATCGAACCGCAAACCCTTGGACAGTATGATATCCTGGAACGAGGAGTTAAGACTGGGAGAAGACGATGAATCCGAATGAGAGATGCCCCCTCTACAAACTTACTCGTACCGCATTTGATTACTTGCTTCAGAATTTCAAAGAAAACATTGATCATTACAAGAATCCATACGCAAACTTTGCAGAGTTACTGACACAGCATAACATTGGCGACTACCGTGAGCGTACTGGCGCATACATACTTAGGCCCATAGAACCTGATGTTCCTGCAAACGCACCCGCACACATGGCAGACAAGCAGGCCCTAGACTTTTACGGTTCATTTGAAGGTATGACTCCACGATTGGCATCTCATCCGTATGTATTGGCCTATCTAAACCACTTTCACCTGCACCAGTATGGTATTGCTCGGTGGCCAAGCACCAAAAATACTAACTTGGATAGCATGCGGAAGCATTGGCTGACAAACAACAACGAAGAAAAGGATATCTGGAAATCAAGCATTTCAGGCAGAATGTGGTGGATTGCACACATGGCAACCAAAGCTGCAGAACATTCAGCAGGCGCATTTGATGCAAAACAGGCATTAGAGACATTTGCAGAAACCCCCGAGTACTATCATCGCACCATGGAATATGCAGTGTTAAAGAACTATACGACCATGGCAGAGTGTGTACGAGCCCTCCACAACGAGGCAGAGGGGATAAACCGTGCGGGATACATCGACATGCTAAAGGAACTAAATCGAGAGGCAGGCGCAAGACTGATTGATTCTCTGAGCAGAGACGACTTGCGTAATATTGTACGGGGCAGTGCGGATCGCCAGATGCGCAAGCCCGGATCAGTAAAGAATCGCAAATATCTTCGGGGCATAAAAAAGATCAAGGTGCTAAGTCTGGGTGCAGGCGCACAATCCACGGTCCTTGCGCTCATGGCTGAAGAGGGATGGAACGGTCTTGAAAAACCGGATTTTGCAATATTTGCAGACACACAATGGGAACCTCCCAACGTATACAGACACTTGGAGTGGTTAGAAAAGAGATTGTCTTATGAGGTGATACGTGTAACTGCAGGAAACATCAGGGAAAACATACTAAATGGCATCAATCCTGACGGGGACCGGTTCATGGACATACCTGCATTTTTAATTAATCCAAATGGGAGCAAGGCCGTAGCAATGAGACAATGCACTACACATTACAAGATAAATCCAATACACAAGGAGTTACGACGGCGGTTGAATTTTACTCCCGGGAGGCGTGCACCCAAGGATGTTCAGGTTGAGATGTGGATAGGAATAAGTGCAGATGAATCTGAGAGAATAAAACCCAGCAGGGATGAGTGGATAGACAATCGCTACCCCCTCGTAGATCTTCAAATGACACGCGCCAATATCTACAACTGGTTTAAGGAAAGGCATCCGGACCGTCGGTTACCGCGAAGCGCATGCGTCGGGTGCCCATATCACAGCGACATGGAGTGGAAGTGGCTCAAGGAAAACGAACCTGATTCTTTTAACGATGCAGTCAGGGTTGACTGGTCACTGCGAAACATTCCAAAAATACAAGGATCACTGCGGGGGGAGGCGTACCTGCATCGTTCACGGATAGAGTTAAGCAAAGTAAATCTGAACGAAGCTCAAAATTATGACGACGTCATGGCAAGTGAATGCGAGGGGCTTTGTGGTGTCTGATAGCATAGCTGAAATTATCTCACGTCTCAAATCAGAGACAAGTCCGTTTGACTATAACTTTCACAACGGTGTGGAGGACCATGCCGGATTATACAGCATCTGGTTGCGCGGCACATGCATCTACGTTGGGATGAGTATGAATCTGCATAGACGTGTTGAGGAGCACAGCCATGATGAGGATAATCCCAAACTAAGACAGTATTTTAAAACATATCCAAACGAGATCAGAATATCCTTTGTATATGTGCCAGAAACTGAAAGCAAGATCAAGAGTATGGAATCAGAAATCATCTCGAGGCTTTATCCAGATGGTAACAGGCAGGGGATTCTCTAAAATGGATGCCAAATACCAGCAACACCGTGTGAGGAATCATAATGTCTGACCCATATCCTGCACTTCGGGCAAGGTTTGGAGACACCGATTATTATCTTACCTCTATGCTGATTGAGAAATTAAACGAACAAATCAAATTTCCAGCAGATCTTCCTGATTGGGACAAACTTGGGCTTGAAGAAAAATTTCAAAGAAAACTTGATTTGAGACGGATAAAAAATGAGATAGCACCATATTTTGCAAACGATCCAAACAGATTTTCAGGTTCCTTGGTCTTGGCTGTCAAAAGCAACAAAAAGATGACATTTGAACAACTAGACAAATTTGTGGGGGCCGCCGATTCCATTCCTGAATTATACAACGAAGCGGTAAAAGACATGGGATTTTGTATCATTCCCAAGGATGCAATCCTGATCCCCCTTGACGGGCAGCACAGAGCAAAGGCTTTTGCGCTGGTCGTCAAAGGCGACAGTGACAGGAGGGATGATGGTTCAACCATCCCAAATAACGACGATCTAAGAAAGGAAAAAGTTGCAGTAATACTGGTTGATTTCAATCAGAAAAAGGCCAGACACATCTTTAACAAAATAAACAAGTATGCCAAGCCCACTACAAAAGCAACCAAGCTGATTACAGATGATGATGATTCTATGGCAGTGATCGTAAGACGAATGATAGAGGGTGGTGTGATTCCTGAGCGCTTGGTAAGCTTGGACAAGAACGCACTCAACAAAAAAACACACGAGTTTACGACACTGGCCACGTTTTATGATGCAAACATGCATCTCTTAGGCACTTCGCGGATCCGCACCATTACCAAACCTGAAAAAATACCACCAGATGAAATTAAGCCTCGTTTTGAGGAATTAAAGAAGGAATGGTTCAGACTCTTAGCAGGGATTAAGTCATGGAAGAAATCTCTTGAGGATCCTACAGAAAAAGGGGACAAGACACGCATAAAAATGAGACAGGAGTACATATCAAACAGGCCAATAGGACAACTTGCACTGGTCGGCGGCTACGCATTTGCATCTAAACGAAATGAACGCATAAACAAAGATGTCCTAGTAGAGAGACTAAACAAGATTGATTGGAGGCCAGATAAAAAGACCTGGTTGGGCATCCTGCTCAAACCGAACGGCAAGATTATGGCCGGGACTCCTGCAAAAAAGAACGCCATCAAATTCATAGCATACCTAATAGGTGCTGAGCTTACCAAAGAGGAGCGTGGCACACTTATGCGATTTATTTATGGAGACGAGTGGAGAAAGAAAAGGCTACCAGAGCGTATCAAGTAATCATATAAGAAATGGTTACGAATAGAAATACGAATCTCTTACAACAGAATCTGCTACTTTTGATTCTATGGTGGTCCCTCGCCTTTCCCATACTAGAGCATGCCTTGAGAAATATTCTACGTGCACTTTAAGACAGAAAGAACAAAACTCATCAAACAAATCATGTGGTGATTCGCCTTCCTGTGAATATTCCAAGATATGCAACGCAAAGAAGGCAAGTCAATACGTGGTACAAGCAGGACACTCAACGTGCCATCAGACGGTTCGTCTATGATGATACGTAGTGTCTACGTTAGATAAGCGCTTATCTTGACGGGTCTGACTTCACCGTTCTCCAGCATTGCACGAATCGACTCCTTCATCTCCTCCGTATTCCCATACAGCCTGTTGCCGGTACCCTTGCGGATCATGCGCCACTGTACCTCCACCGGGTTGAGCTCCGGCGTATACGGAGGAAGGTATCTAAGCACGACGTCGCCTCCTTGATCATCAAGATATTTTTTTACCGCAGTCGATTTGTGGTATCCG
>RKRY01000110.1 GCA_007571135.1 Candidatus Nitrosopumilus sp.
CGTACTATAAGCTCTCATGATCTTTGGCTTTTTCGGTGTAAATATTTTGTCCTTGTTGAGGAATTTTGTACTGTCCTAGGCGTGTTATGCAACAAACTCCTAGACAAGGGTGAACGACTTTTTGTACAACAGAGCAACCCAGGATCAGAGGAAATAGTTAAAAAAGAAAACAGACCTAAAAAAAGCGGTCTGCAATGGGTTTTAAGAGAGTCTTTGATTGGAAGACATACCTCCTTACAGTGGTGGCCGTCATCTCATTCTCTAATTTTGTGGCAGTGTTATTTGGTCAGACAATCCCAAGCACGATCTTGGATTTTTTCAAAATTGCAGGCGAGTATGTCATCCTGGGCGCAGTTTTCATATTTGCGTTAGCTTGGATACTAAAGGCAAAGCCTCACAATAGACCAGAGAGATACTCGGTGATAGTTTTTGATGTGTATGGAAAACAGAGCAAGATGGATGGAGTCAGAACAGAGTTTAAGACACACGATGTAGCGTGGAGCTTTATGAAACAGTACAAAAAACAGCATCCCTTGTATAATTTTGCACTGGTCTCTGATCTTCCAAGATCAGACAGGCCCACAATCTTCAGATACATCTAGATTCAGATTTTTATTTATGGGCAAATAGAGAAAGAGGGTGGACTTTGCCGTTTTAGCGGATGCGTTTGACAGAATGGAATCAACTAAAAAGAGATTAGAACTGACACAGTATCTAGTAGAGTTGTTTGAAAAGACACCACAAAAAGTCATCTCAAAGATAGTTTATCTGCTTCAAGGGAAGCTAAGACCCGACTTTGAGGGAGTGGAGTTAGGGGTTGCGGAAAAACTTGCAGTCAGAGCAATCTCAAAATCATCAGGAATCCCAACTGGAAAAATTGAGGATGAATATAAGAGGGGCGGAGACCTGGGTCATGCAGCCTCTGTAATACTTGAGCAAAAAACCCAGACAACCTTTCTTGTCGAAGACATTACAGTGGAACGAGTCTATGAAACATTGTTTAAAATTGCAAAGTTAGAAGGTGCCAGATCACAAGACATGAAGGTAAAATACATATCCAGCTTGCTCAATGACGCAAACCCGCTTGAAGCAAGTTTCATTTTGAAGATATTGCTAGGAACATTGAGGCTTGGAATTGCAGAGAATACAGTCATGGATGCATTGGCAATCGCATTTTCAGGCAACAAAGACAATAGAAGAATCCTAGAGCACGCATACAATGTTTCAAGCGATCTTGGAAGGGTTGCAGAAACAGTCTCTGAAAAAGGATTAGAGGGGGTAGAGAGGTTCGGAGTGGTTTTGTTTAATCCTGTAAGGCCAATGCTTGCAGACAGGGTAAAAAGCCAGAAAGAGTCAGTAGAGAGGCTGGGAGGCATCTTTGCAGCAGAATACAAGCTAGACGGGGAAAGAGTTCAGATACACATCAGAGGGGAAAAAGTAGTCTTGTACTCTAGAAGTTTGGAAGATATTTCCAGTTACTATCCGGATATCATAGAAAGGATCCCAAAAGCTGTTCAGGCAGAAAATGCGATATTAGAAGCAGAGGCAGTTGCGGTAAATGAGAACACGGGGGAATTTTTGCCATTTCAGGAGCTGATGCACAGAAGAAGAAAGTACAAGATTGAAAAAGCAGTTACGCAGTATCCCATCACGGTGAACTTTTTTGATATTTTATTTTGCAACGGCAAAAGTTGTCTGGAGCTAAGTTACGAAGAGAGAAGAAAAAAACTAGAAAAAACAGTCAAAGAAGACGAATATGCCAGATACATCCCGATGACAATTGTAAAAGATGAGAGCGATGTGGAAGAATTTCTGGAAAACAGCATCAATGCCGGAAGCGAGGGACTAATGCTAAAAATGACAGACAAGCCATATCAGGCAGGTTCTAGAGGGAGTTATTGGTTAAAACTCAAACGTGAATACCAAAATGAGCTGGGGGACAGCCTGGACCTTGTCGTCATTGGAGGGTTTTTTGGAAAAGGAAGAAGAACGGGGAGTTATGGAACGCTGCTTCTTGCCACATATGATGAGGATGCAGATTTGTTTACAAGCATATGCAAGGTCGGCACGGGATTTTCAGACGAGGACTTGGATCAACTATACCAGATTCTGCAGCCCAAAGTTACGATCAAAAAAAATCCAAGAATAGAGAGTGAGATGGAAGCTGACGTATGGTTTGAGCCAGAACTTGTAATCGAGGTGGTCGCATCAGAGATCACACTAAGTCCGATTCACAAGGCTGCAATGGACAAAGTCAGAAAAGGTGCAGGACTGGCATTAAGATTCCCCAAATTCACGGGAAAGATACGGACAGAGAAGATGGCCGATGATGCGTCGACAAACGAGGAAGTCATTACGCTGTACAGGGGACAGAAAAAGGTCGCCCATGACAAGAGTCTGGTTTAATCGTGCCCAGTTTTTGACGGAAAACCATCTGTTTTACAGACTGTCTTTTCAAAGCCATCTTTGGTCAAGATTATCCCAATCTAGGCCATGATTATACAATACGCTAGGATGATCGTAAATGGTTTAAATTACCAGAGGAGTTTTGTTTTCTGTTATGTATAGCGGAGAGCTCGAGGTTCAAGCAAAAAGAAAGGCCATTGCAGTTCTGCAAGACGAGATAAACAGAATCCTAAACGCCGCCAGAGAGCTTGCAACGCTTCCTGATCTGATGATAAAAAAGGACAAGGCAGGAATCAAGGATGCCCTAGAGCAGATTTCGACTATTGAAGAAGAGGTTGAGAACCTGCGAAGAAAGATCACGCGCGAGGTTGCAGACATTGGAGGACTGATCATGAACAGGGAGAACCTGCTTAACACAGCATATACCATGGACGAGATTGCAGGGTACATCACTGGAATTTCATTCAAGCTTTCAAATGTGAAATCGACGACATTGAAAAATGCAAAAATAGACAAAGACATTACAAAACTAATCGAACTAGTAGTCGACGAAGTCTACAAACTAAATGAGATCATCAGAAGCCTTAACACAAACACAGCAAATGCTATCGAGCTGGCACAGGAGACACAGACAATTGAGCGTGAGATTGACATCAAGTACCGGCAGGCAACATTGAAGATTCTAACAGAAGTTGCAAACACAAAGGAATTGATGCTCATAAAAGACGTCATTGAGGGAATCGAGGAGATGGCAGACAAGTGCCAAAGGGTTTCAGATTCTTTCATATTGCTGGCGCTGAGCCTCTAGAAGGCAGATCATCCAACCCTTACCTTATTTTTCATGCTAAGAGATACATATACACAGAAGATCATCTAAAATCATGAAAGGCGAGCTTGTTGAAAACAGAATCATTGTTTGGGATATCGGGGATTCTAGAAAGCTTTTCAGTAGCGGGTACTATGGAAAGCCAATAGGAATGCCAAAGCCAAAACCCGAAGAGATTGATGTCCCGTTAATTTTAGATCTGATTGAGGGGCTGTACCTTCTTGAAAGCAGAAAGATCACAGTTACAAAATCAAAGCAGAGAGTCACAGTCGATGAGATGACAGAGATCTGTAAAAAAGAGTACCATGACTTTGGCAAAAAATATCTTGTCTACAAAAATTTCAGGGACAAAGGATACATCATCAGTTCCGGGATAAAATTTGGCTGCGATTTTGCAGTATACGAAAAAGGACCGGGAATCGATCATGCGCCATACCTGGTTCAGGTTTACAGCCGGAGCGAGCTGATCACATCGACCGGGATTGTTCTTGCAGGAAGGCTTGCAACTACAGTCAAAAAGCAGTTTATACTGGCAATTCCCAAAGGGGAGAAAAAGGTTGATTTTCTGGCCCTGGACTGGTGGAAGGCCTAGACGGATTTTATGTGGCCGGCAATGCGGTCATATATCTCAAAGAGTTCTTTTGTTATTCCAAACGACATGCGGTTATCCCATTTGCCCCTAATTCTTATGGCACCGTCAGTAGGCTCAACATAGATAGTGGCATCCTTTACGGACTGTCGGCAAATCATCCCATTTAGTTCAGCATCCCCGTTTAACTTTGTGGCAATGCTTCCCGGGCCGTTCCAAGAAACAGAGACTACTGTCTTTGAGGCAAAATGTCCCTTGGTCTTTAAGACCGTTCTTGCTACAAGATCACCTGCATTAGAATCGGCATTCCTTCTCACAATAAAGTGTGCCTGGTATCGGTCTAGTGCGCCCCACGGAAGTGGATTTGGATCTTGCATCTCTTTACCCCTTTTGTACGATTTGGATTGTGTCGATGTTGGAATTCCTTACATCAAGACATCCCAGATTGGTGATCATTCTGGCCGCATGGGTAAAATATCTGCTGTAATAGTCTCCCAGTTCGATGTCATCGGTGCCAACCTCTTTGGGTGCAGAATCTATGCCTATCTCCCTTAACATGTAACTGAACTTTTCGGGCCAAGTTTGATAGACAAACGTATCCGGCTCTGAGTCATGCATTAAAGACGATAAACCGTACCCACAAATAAAGTTAGTCAGATCGGTCTTTTACTTGGGATCAGTTTAGCAGTTTGAACGTCTGATTTACATGAATAATCCCAAATCATATTTTTCAAAAGCACCCAGAGTTCCAAGACAGAGGCAAGGATGATGATCGGCGTGTACAAGGCAGATACGAATTGGTAAACCTCATGCCTGCAGATTGTGCACATGGAAGCCTTGCCACAACGGTCTCCGAGACACCAGCTGTACCGTACAGCAGATCTGCTTGCAGGCCATGGATACCATGACGTCTTCTGATTGCCAGACTCTGTCATTCTGCATCCTCTAAGATATGTATTTGGAGGTACGGGGGTGTAGCATGCCGTGTCTGTGTGTGGGGCATGTGGCAATCCCGATGAATCAATGCCCGCAGTCATGTCTTAACATGAAGCATTGGGGGCCTGGCAGACAGGCCGCGCCTTGGGATGAATCCATGCCCGCAGTCATGTCTTAACATGGTGGGCCTACCATGACATAATCGGTTGTGTCTTGCATGATCATTTCTCAATTCAGGGAGGAGATCGTTTCAAGTCCTAAAGATTACGCAGAACCCATGTTTTGAAAAAGATGGTAAGAAAAATTCTGCCCCGAAGATCAATCCAAATAAATATCACAAAAGATTTGGGATTTTGTCATGATAAAGTTCCAAGACAAGACGGCCCTCATAACAGGAAGTGGAACGGGGATCGGCAAGGCCGTTGCCACAAGGTTTGTCAAGGAGGGGGCCAGCGTAATCATTCTTGGAAGAAGAAAGGAGCCCCTGGTGGAAGCTGCAAAGGAGTTGGAGGAAAAGATTCCGCAAGGAACGGGTGCCACTGTTAGAATTTTTGCAGGAGTTGATGTCGCAGACGAGGCTGCAGTAAATGGCATGTTTGACGCTTTGAAGAACGACAACGTTACGGTTGATTACCTGATCAACAATGCCGGAGTTTCTGGTCCTGTAACCTGTTTTGCAAACTCCCCACTAGACGAATTCAAAAGTACCGTCGACATTCACCTAACAGGAACGTTCTGGTGTTCAGTTCAGGCACTAAAAGTAATGAAGGAGGGTGGAAAGATAGTCACAATCTCAACATTCTTTACTGAAGAGAGGCCGCTAGAGCAGAGACCTTACAGATTTAGAAGTCCGTACACAGCGTCGCAGGGAGCAAAGAACAGACTAGCCGAATGCATGTCATGGGAGTTGATTGGCAGAGGAATTGTCTCGATTGCGACAAATCCAGGTCCGGTTCACTCTGATAGAATCTACAAAACGGTATATCCCAAAGCCGCGGCAGAGTTTATGAGGGTCAGCGGGTTTGAAGAGCTGGCACCAGCTGAAGTCGAAGAGGCAAAAGATGATCTGCTAGAATGCATTTTATCTAACGGAATTGATAAAGAGGGAGTTGCAAAGACTGCTAAAAAACTTGCAAACGGAAGGGACATTGCAAGACTGACTGGGACATTTACGAATCTTTTAGTCAAGATCAAGAGCATTGCAGAGAAGGTTCAAAACAACACATCACATATGATCGCAAACAAAGAGTTTTTGGCACAATCACAAGTTGCCGAATCCGTTCTCAACTTGTGTGATGATAAAATTGCAAGGATTCTCAACGGAAAGGTGATTCCGGGAGACAGGGTATTTTATCCAGTCAAGCCACACATCGGAACGACAGTTCCCAGTGTTCATCAGCCAGACTTTGCAGGAAAGGCAATAGTCTTTACTGTCGATGGGACTGACAAGGTAGACGCCAAAAGGGTTGAGTTTTTGGCACAGCATGTCGAGGACAATGGCGGCAGGGTTGCATGCTTTATCTCACAAACAACGCCGGCTAGAGTCCAGGAATCAATCAGTAGCAGATTCCACTCACACATAGTAGACATTACAAATCCCAAGGAGGTTCAAAGGTGGCTAAACACTGCAAAGGCAAACATCGGAGATATTTTAGGCGTAATTCACGTAACCGGTAGACTCGCAGATGCAGGCAAGTTAACAGAACTTGACAGGGCTGGCTGGGAAGAAATGGTTGCAAAATTCATAACGACTCCCGCAGTCGTCGCTCAAACGGCATTAGATCACTACGTTCCCAGCGGGAACAAGGACCCAAGACTGTTTAAGGACAGGACAGGCTCCATTATGGTCATCGGTCCTGACTTGCCCGTAGGACGCAAGGTTTCAGGAACTCGAAGAGCCCAAGTGGAGGTTTTCAGGGGAGCTCTGAGGCCGTTTACAACCACAGTAAACCAAGAACTAGGCGATGTTTTAAAGTCAAAGATCAGAATGTTTACAGTGCTTCCGGGTTCTGTCACAGGCGCAGAACCGGACGATCAAAAAATTGCAGATGCAATTGACTTTCTCGTATCAAAGGATGCCGCCTTGTCATCTGAAGTAATTTTCTGTGTAGATGAATCAAGATAACAATGAAAAAATTCAGAGTTTCGTGAAGACACGTTTCATTCGACGTGTAGCATCTCAGAGAAAGAACTTTAGGGATGCCTGAGTTTTTCCAGAATGCGAAACACATTCTTAGACGGGGTAATTGGTCAAGTCAGTCCTGACAATTTCAACTAATTATACAAGATTTATCAAATTATTGAAAAATATACAGTATGTAAGATATGAACTCTCATTTTTTATAAGTTCCTTTATGTGACTTGACCGATTACATAATATCTGCATTCAAGCGTCTGTTTGGGAACAGTGTGCGTGCACAAAAATGGGAAAACATGGTGCAGGAGATCAAACTCAAGGCAGCCATATACAACAGGTATCGGGAGGTGCTTGCAATGCAGTGAGATGAAGCCGGAAAGGAACAGGGATATTCTGATCCGGGCTAGTTATGCAACAGACTACTGTCTGGGGTTCGCCTCTGGGCCTTGGACTGCCTGGCAGGTGCGGAGTTCTTGGAGGGCGGACTGTGCGCGTTCCCGTAGTACGCGATGCGCCGTACCATGTCCTTGTTCTGTTCTGTCAGGCCCCGTATCTGTTCTGCCATGTTCTGTATCTGCTCTCTCTGTTCGTCGATGATCCTATCCTTCTTGCGGATCTCTGAGATCGCATGGTGTTCTCGTCCCGCAACACCTCGATGTCCAAGTTTTCCATGTATTGGTGCGGTCCTGATCCCTTTTAGATCGTTTGATCAAAATTGTATGACATTGTGCGTAACTTAACCGATTACCATAAGGCTGTTTTTTTTGGGTACATCCAGGAAGATTGCTAAGCGATTGAATCAAGGAACAATTTTCCTGCAGCCACCAGGATTACAACAGAGACAAGAATTTGCAGATAGTGCTCCTTGATTTCAACAGACAGCCTTGCGCCAACTAGCCCACCTGCAAACGAACCGATTGCCAAGAATCCGGCCTGTCTTCTCAAAAAGATATAGACTGCCGATGCGACCAACACCAGTCCAAACAACATCTGAAAGAGTCCCGAAGTGACATCTGTGGAAATTAGCGCGCCTAACACAGTTCCGGGAACAGAGAGCAGGCCAAGCTTGATTCCCAAAGTGGACGCGATTCTTTTTTGCTTTGAATAGGATGCCGTAGATGCGACTGCATTGCTCAGGGTAGCAAAAAGACTGTTGCTTGCCGCCGCAGTAGGAGAGAAGCCAAGAAATGTCAAAACGGGCACGACTATGATTCCACCGCCAAGTCCAATCATTGAACCCAGTACACCTGCTGCAAATCCAAGCAGGATCAGCCACAATTGATCGATCATCGTAATGTCAATCATGGAATTTCCATTATATAATCAGATTTTTAGAATCAGTAGTGTGCGTAAGACGGAGTTTTCTTTGGACGTAATCTCCAAAGAGATTCTGGTATCCTCCAGATTCTCAATCGTCGATTTGATGTCTCTTTTATCTGAATCAAGATAAAACTCATCTACTGCTTCAAACCACGAGGTAGGAGTCGGAAACCTTTCTGACTGTTGTTCTCCCCAGCAGTCACAGACAAGTGATTCTATCACATTCTCAAAAATCGTAAATGCATTACCACGATCAGCGTTTAGGGCAGCAGTGGTCGTTGTCGTTGTTTCAAGATTTACGATGGCCAAGATCGGAGAATCAATACTGCCACCAAGATTGATGTTGCCGATGGCATTTCCCGAGGAATCACGGACTTCGGTAGTAGTACAGTAACCCACAGATCTTGGGGCTCCCTCATCAAAATACAGGCAGTACTGGCCTATTGTATCGTCAGTTATTGCAGTAGGAGGTGAGACGATGATGCCATGTTCTGCCAAGGCCGTCTGGACTAGCTCAATATCATAATAAGTAAAACCCGACTCGTAAATTGGAACTGATTCGGGTTCTGAATTAGAATCACTTGCCAATATTACAGATGCAGAAACTGCCGCGATTGTTCCGACTACAATCAGTATGATAGATGACGTGCGCACAAAGTATTGGGTTTTTTGTCCAAAGATAAGGTTTTGCAATCAGATCAGATGGAGATGATTGTCAAAATGGAATCTTGCGTAATGTTGTTCGAATCAATGAATCCGGCAGTAACTTCTAGCACGTATTTTGCCTCACCATCTGGAACCAGACTTTGGCAGGTGGCAATCTCCAAGGCACTCTTACACGGAGGAATGTCTTTTTCGATATGAATTACTTTGCCGTTTCCGTCAAACCAGATCATATCTAAAGGAAATTGCATGTTTAGCATCCACAGTGAGTAGGAACCAGGCTTGTCAAAGACAAAAATCATCCCCTGGTCATCGGGCAATTGTTCTTGGAACATTAGGCCACGGACACGTCGTGGTTCAGTATCTGCTACTTGCACCTCTAACGGGATGCCGTCAACCTTGATTGTTCCACGGGGAAATTCTACAGATTCTAGCTTGCTTTCATGTGGAATAGACACCAGACCAACAACTCCGACAATTACGGCTGCAATGATGATTGGAACTAGTGCCTGTGTTCTGGTAGTCACACCATTAGTTAGCAGGTCCTTGTAAAATATCTAGATTTCTGTGTCAGGAAGGGGCATTGTGGGATGACTTGTAGACTAGTTTTCATATGTCTTGTCAGGTGTTTGGGTACAGGCACGAGATTATACCTGCAAGTGCGCCTGTGCCACATAGGTCCACAGTTCCAAATATTGCACAGAGGTGTGTCGGATGATTGGGGGAGTCGGTTTCATTTTTTTCCAACCGCCCACTTGATTGCTTGCTTGCACCCAGTTTGCCATCATAGAGTAGCATGACATCCAGTCTGCAAAAGATTAGCGACCTGCAACTACAGTGAGTAGAACATGTATTCTGATACCCACGGCAGGGATTTCCATAATTTTTGAATGATATGAATTGACGGCACGTAATCGGCTAAGCCACATAAAGGAACTTGTAAAAAATGAGAGTTCATAGCTTGCATATTCCATATTTTTCAATAACTTGCTAGATTTTGCATAATTAGTTGAAATTATCAAACCTGACTTGACCGATTACGACGGTACGCACAATTTCCTGTCATCTTGCTCTAGTCACCAAAGAATTCTTCAATTTTTTGATCGGAATTTTTCCAGTAACTTTCTTGCGTTGCTCCGCTTTTGCCTCACAAAAGGAGAAAGTTCCTTGTCCGGATGCAGTCTCAAAAAGGATTCCAGATATTGTGCAGTTTGAGGATTTCCGTGGCTTCCAGTTCCAGTGGAGATCACCCTTCCGGATTCGTCGTGCAATCTGAACTTGGTTGATGTTTCGTGTCTCTTCCAGTATCTTCTTTCTTGCAACCACAGACGATGCCCGGCACACTGCATATTTTTTATCAGTCCTGTGTTCTACAATCACCTTGTCTCCTTGTAAATTAAGAGTCTCAAAGAGTGATTTTAGATCCCCTTTGATCCCATAGTCATCGATGATTACACACATCTTTTCTTTTCCAGGGATGGCATTGCCTATCAGTTCTTTGTATTTTTGATCAAGGGGCGCGTTTTTGTCAGTCCTGTCAATCTCTGATGGTAATCGGTTAAGTCAGTCTTGACAATTTCAACTAATTATACAAGATTTATCAAGTTATTGAAAAATATACAGCATGTAAGCTATGAACTTCCATTTTTTACAAATTCTTTCATACGACTTGACCGATTACCTCTGATGCATTACAACCCGTTTCAAAAACCTTACAATAGTTTGTGATTAGGCGGTACTTTTCAAGTATCCCCCGTTCTCCAAATTCTTTGGTGCCAGGACTCTCAAGAATTCGCATGATATGCCTTAGATTATCCCATCAACTACAACGCACCCGAGAAATATAGGGCCGAATGCTTCTCCGACTCCTGATTCATCACATCCCACAAGATATTTTGCATCAGAGGGAATGGTACCCGGTTTCTGCTCGTCTTGAAGTAAGTTTGATGAAAATCACCTATCAATATCAGATACCAGATCAGCGAAGGTCTTGTTTGTGAGGCCTGACTGAAGAAGCAGTTTTCCCTTCGCATAGTAGTGCACCTTTATGGATTCATTTAAAATGTCAAAAGACTCCTCGAGTCCCGGCAAAGTCCTTTCTAAAACCTGGATCTGCTACTTTGATTTTATGAAATCTTTAATCTCCTCATAGGTTAAAGGCAAAATGTCTGTAAAGGTGTGATTTGGTTTCAATTTTTAGGCGAAACATCCCATCCAAAAACACCATAGTATGATCTGGGAACCAGATTCCTTGAGTTGTCAAGTAGCTGTTCTATTGTCGAATCTAGAACATAAGTTACTGCCCAGTCATCTTTGCTCCTAATGGAACGGCCAAGGCCCTGCAATATCTTGGTAATTGTTTGAGATTCATACCAAAGCGGGTAACGTCTCATTTTAGATTTCACCCATCTTTCAGTAGAGTTTGGATAAGGGCTTTTTGCGATAATTTGAAACCTTGACAAGCCGTCTTTCAAGTCCACCCCCTGCCACAGAGATGACGAGACCAGGACCCCGTCCTTGGAGTCTGCATGCTCCTTTAGAATCTCATCTTGTGTTTTGCCGTCCGGGTTTGTGGCATGGCATATTCGGATTCTATCCCTGTTTTTGGGTTGTAGTTTTTTTGCAATGTCCTGGCAGCGAGATCGGGATGAAGTAAGTATTATTCCCCTTTGATTTTTGTGGTCAGACATAATGTCATTGATTTTGAGAAATATTCGATTCTCAACTACCTCAGGACTCTTGTATGACAGCGGGGCAGTATTGAAAAATTTTACCTTGCGATTCTCCAATGGGAACGGAGACTTGGCATCGACAAATGCGATCTCGTCAGGTGAAAACCCCATATTCTGGCAAAAATCATCCTTGTTAACGGTGGCGGACATGAAGAACTGAAAAGGGGTAATAAAAAATGCCCGGACATAGTTTGAGATGTCAAGCGGTTTGATAGACAGGGACTTGAACTCTTTTTTCTCAGTTATGGGATCATTGATGATGAAATTTTCAGGATCACTTGCAATCTCTTGCCTTGCACGTGCAAATCTCTCAGAGTCGCTATCTAGTTTGTAGATTAGATTATAGTTGGGGTTGTTTTGATATGTGCTACTTTCTCGAATCTCCCTTGCTCGCTGTCCGTAATATCGGGCAATATCGTCCATCAGTCGGATTACTTTATCAATATCAGAAAGATCATATTCGGAGATTCTAGTTTTGCTCTCCTTGACGTGTTTTTTAAGAACCTCGATTCCAACGAACCTGGTTATATGTCCTTCAATTGAGTGGGCCTCGTCAAAAACAGAGATATTTCGGTTCAGCCATTTCCCGTACGTATTGCGGTTGTATTTGACAGTTTGAAAGTATGAGTGATAATTCCACACAGAATGGGCAGATAGCAAGGCAGAATACTTTTGCTCGTAATACGGACACGTGATCTCTTTGAGTGTCTTTTCTTCAAAGTCTTGAATGCTGGGCTTGAATTTGCAGTTTTGTCTTTTTCCGTTTTTTGATCTTTCTTCACACTCGCCTTTATCACAGGTAAAGCCTTCACTCATTGCAATGTCATACTGTTGCAGATCAATCTCTTCTTTCTCCATTGTCTTAAAGCAAGGAAAATTTGATTTGCCTTTGACAGGGACTAGCAGTTCAAAATCATCCGTGTATTGGTCTTGCAGGTTTCTTGAGGAAGTCACAATAAAGGATCTCTCATAACTTTTAGTCATAGTCATTGCAATTGCAGACTTGCCAATTCCGGTGGGAGCTGAGAGCAGAATCTTCCGGTATCCTGACTTTAGATTTTGTTGGATCTCATGCAGGATCTCTTTTTGCGTCTCCCTTGCCTGCAGATTCTGTGGAAAATGGTCTAACAGACTCAACGAATCAGTTTTGTGTTTTCGGCTAAAAAGAATTTCTGTCCAGATGGCTTTATAGAAATCATCAGTTTTTGAGTTTGTTGCACACGGCCTGTTCTTCAAGGTCATTTTTGGCTGTGATCATCCAAATCCAGGCATGGTCATGCACCCATGTAAGGCCCACGTCGTTTGTAGCCTGGCAATCTGCCATCCTCTTGATTCATGCCGGATACACAACATACCATATCTTGAGAATAACGCAATTCTTATTGTCGTCTAGACTGATACCCTGTATGGCCAACATTTATGGTAGGTCAGATAGCGAAAGGAAGCTTCTTGATTTGTATTCAAACCGGTTTCAGGGGATCGGTGATATTGGCAGGTTTGAGGCCCAAATTCAAAGGGAGCTTTTGGACGGACCCAAGGGAACTTTTGGAAGATTTCGCATGTGGAGGCTAAAAAAGCAGTACAAGGAGCTCGAGGAGAAGAGAGATGATCCTTATCAGGCAGGAGCAAAAGGAGAGATACAGGTCTTAGACAGGTTGTCTAAGCTTAGCGATGACTATCATGTGTTGTGCGGAGTGCAAATTACCTTGCCGCATCACATATCATACAATGGCAAGAAGAATCTGAAATCAGCACAGATTGATTTTGTAGTCGTTTCAAAAAAAGGAGTATACATAATTGAAGTAAAAAACTGGAGTGACAGTTATGTGAAAAGACAGGACTACTTTAGTCCACATGAACAGGCAGGGAGAGCTGGAAGGTTGTTGTGGCACGTACTAAAGTCTTGGAGAAAGGCGCCAAAGGTTACCAGTATCGTGCTGTCCATTAAAGGAAACATCAAGAAGGATCCAAAATACAAAGTCGTACTTGTATCGGATATTCAGGACATAAACAGGATTCTTGAGGAACGTAAGCACGTACTATCAGAAAAAGAAGTAAAAAGGTACGTCAAGAAGATAAAAGACCATGTTACAAAGTAACTTTTGCTGCCTGTCTTGATGTTTCATCCTCTGAAATCACTGCAAATCAACGTGAGTACATCCCCTGCTTGCTCTAGCTATTGGTTTACTTTGGATGATCTTCCGGGAAGCATGTTTGTCATTGTGTGCAATCTCGCTTATTGTTCCAATATTTCAGACCGTCTTGAACAATGACTTTTACGTCTGCAAAGATCTTTCAGACTTTTGCTCTCCAGATGACGGAATACAGGTATTTAGCATGCCAAGGATGTAGCGCAGGTGGGAGAGGGACAATCGTGTGGCCAAATACCCCGCGCAGGACAGAGGGGTTTCTCGCACAAAGCGAGTGTCAGAGCATCTGCATGCTGACGGGATCACCACTTACCTGACTCGCGTAGACGCGTTAGAAGAGAAAAGAAAGACTCGGCATGTGGCTGCTCGGTACTTATTCCATGCGTAGTGTCTAGGTTACACGTTGGAACATCCTGACAGACTACCTGGCTAGGGAATACTATTCGTTGTGTTCCAATTTTAGACCAAGTCACTACGCAAGGTCAAGGATCCGTAGGGCTAATCAGGCAGGTCCGAACCATACAGGGAGTTTTTTACCAGGTGCCGGAGCTTTTTGCAATGCGTTTAGGGAACTGGCAGTGTGCCTTCCACCCATGTCGGCCATATCACCATACAAACTGGCCCTGCGCTTGGCAGACTCGGAGAACATCTTTAATTTGTCGAGTCGTTCCTTTAAAGGATCAGCCATTCCAGCCTACCATCAAAAAAAAGATAGTTAAGATTCAAAGATCAACAACGATTACTTCAAAGTCAACAAAGAGTAACAAGATTTTGGCAGGCAGACACTCAATTATACTAGCCCCGGTTTAGATACATGGATCAGATGAAGTCAAAAGCCACCAAGAGACTGGACTCTATCAAAGCTGCGCATGAATCAGAGAAGGACAGATCCAGTTCCAGAATGGAGGATTACCTGGAAATCATATCAGAATTAGTCGAGCTCAAAGGATATGCCACGACCTTGGACATTTCCAGATACATGAATGTAAGTGCGCCAAGTGTCACAAAGATGCTTCAGAGACTAGACGAGAATGGTTTTTTGGAATATGAAAAGTATCACGGAATCAATTTAACAGACAGGGGAATACAAATTGCCAAGGGGATCAGGCAAAAGCATGGCATACTATTAGAGTTCTTTGAGATTCTAGGAGTCGGGTATGATGCTGCAAATGAAGACATTGAGGGAATTGAGCATCACCTAAACCCAAAGACAATCAAACAGTTAAGAAAATTCATCACGTTTTTAAAATCAAATCCAAAGATTCTTGACAATTTTAAAAACCTTTGACGAATATTTGAATCTCGTTTTTAGAAGAGGCGGATCTTGTCAATGCTCTGGCAGTACCCGAGCGCTTTGGAATCCTGATTTGGCCTTTCCTGCCGATTCTGACCGATGCCACGTATTTGTCACCGGCGTATATGTCAGCATTCATTGAGGCATATTCCCGGTTTACAGTCAGGAGCAACGAAGTTTTTGACTCAGAGAAAGTAAAGGGCAGATCATTTGTCATTTCAGATGGTTTATGATGAGTAGGATTATGGGGGTGATCATGGAGATGATCATGATCATGATGGTCATGACAGTCTTCTTTTGGGACAACGTCAATGTGGACTTTGAGTGATTTTTCTATTTCGTTAATGTTAGAGCCGCCCCTTCCAATAATAGACGGGATGCACTGCTCATCAACGATTACCTTGACACGGTTCTCAGATTGGACCTCGACTTGGGCCTGCGGATCATATCGTTTGAAAGTTTCACACACCTTCTCTGCTGCAAGTCTCTCAATACCAATCCTTTCGGTCTGTTTGCCCACAGGAACGATCACATTTTCCTCTCCAAATGTGTAGATTTCATGCTCTAACGTATTGTCCTCAAAATTTCTAATCTCAATGACAGGACGTGCCAGATCTGACTCAGTCATTCCAGAAGGAACTTTGACTTTTAATTCCAGATCATATACTTTTTCGATTTTTCCGTTACTTACAAAAACTACAGTGTCCAAAACATTGGGAATAATTCCAAGTTCTATTTTTCCGATGAATCTTTGGATTGCATCAAGTGACGAGTTTGCATGGACAACGCCAACCATTCCAACGCCCGTCAATCTAAGATCAGCAAAAGTTACAAAGTCTTCCCTTCTTCGGACTTCGTCAAAGACGGTGTAGTCAGGACGGACCAGTAACAAGATATCTGCAGTATTATCAAAGCTTCCATCAAGTTTGCTGTACTGGGTGATTCCAGAGCCGACCTGTAGATCTCTGGGAGACTCGAATGTCTTTACAATTTTTCCCTGATCGTGGTAGAAATTTGCAAGTCCTGATGCAAGCGTGCTTTTTCCCGAACCTGGTGCGCCAGAGATCACAATTCCCTCTGCCCTATCAGAGAATCGTTTCATCAGTGCTTCAGAGATGTCATAATCGCCCAGAGATAACTTGACAATGGGATGTACGATCGTTATCTCAAAGGACTCAGAGAAAGGGGGGCGGGTTGCCGCAATTCTGTAATCGCCATGCTGGACTACCAGGGCACCGGTTTTTGAAATCTCTATGGTGCTGTCATCTGATGCGTTTGCGGCATTCAAGATTTGAGACGAGATCATTTCCAAATAATCGCGGGTCAGAAGCTCGTCAGAGAGCGCAGTCAGAGCAAAGGTTCCAGGCATGCCTTTTTTGCCCAGAGGCCGCTGATTTTCCTTAAGATGAACGCTCATAGTCTCCGAATCAAAGAACTTTAGGAATTCCAGATCCTCCCGTTTGATCCCGGATTTCAGATAGACTGTGTCGACTCCCTCTGCTTGTGCCACTAGATGCTGCACGTTATCAGAAGTGTAAAGAGTTGCGCCGTTGTGTTTTGCCAAATCAGTGATAATTGCATCAATTCTTCCCCGGTGTGCGTACTGGATATCATCGCTTGATGGATGTGCTCCTGACACCGATACCGTCAAGCCAAATTCCTGAGAAATTTTTTTCAGAGTCTTAATCTTTTCCAGGCCGACAAAACCCTGCTCTTTTTTTGCAGATGCCTGCGATTGCAATTCGTCAAAAACCGCCTGAGGGATAATTATCTCCGAATTTCTTATGGTTCCGGATTCTATTTGTGGAATCAATTGCCCATTAATTACCACACTAGTATCAACTACAATTTTAGACAAATTTACTGTAAGGTTAGGAGTGTACCCTAAGTACCTTTCTAAAATACCATGGTCTGCTGCGCAGCCTGTTTTTCAAAGCCATTTTTGACCAATGATATCCATCTAAGCAGGGCTATGCGGCAAATCAAATATCAGAAATTACTTTTAAGACATTACGGCAGGTGGTCGTGCCATGCACAGAGCAGAATGTACTAAGGCTACGGCTGGGTGTATGGCTTGAGAGATTTCGGTTGTATGCACCTGACCGATCGGCCAGTAGTTACAATTCCAAAAAACCCCGGTCCGCCAAGATCTGCTTAAAGAAAACAGACCATCAGAACTAAAAGTTCGCACTCTGGAATAAAAATAAGATTTCATAGAAGGATGCCGTGCAGCAAAAAAACGAGGAATTTTACCAAAATTGCTCAGAATACTTTGAATTTCTGAGAAGAAAGGGGATTACTGACTATGAATTTGAGGATGAATACTACTTTACCATGCCTGCAATCTCAAACCACTAAACAAGAAGATTTGGGAAGTGAGTTTTTCACTATTTGGAGGTAGTTCGATTTCAAACATGCATGCAGTGCAGACAGTTTGCTCAAGATTGAAGATGGCAGCATGTGATGTAAGAACAGAAGATCAGATTCCAAGATCAGCATTAATTTAAAATCAACCAATCAAACACCGATGAAACACTAGCGGGGACTTGGAATGAGATGACCAAAGATAACGCATGTGTATTTTACGAAATTGTAAATCCGAAAATCATGACAATGCGCAAAAAGCGAAATTAGCGAGACTAGTTCTTGTTATCACATAATTGATTGCACGGCCTGTCTTTCAAAGTCATTTTTGGTCAAGGTTATTCCCACCCAAGCAAGTTGTGTGGAAGACTAGAGAAGGCAAGCTCAGAACATCTAGCAGTCTTGGATGATCCTGCAACTAGGTACGGTCTTGGATGCCATGGTGGGTGACAAGTATCGGCGCAAAGAAGGCATCACAGTCGCACGGTGGTCCCCTCAGATAGATGCAGTGCAAAAACAACAAAGATTTTCGATCCGGGACAACCTATCGAGGATATGAGGGCAGCAACCAGATTCATGCATCCATCATAACGTTGCACGTGTGTTGCGCCTAGCAACACATCGCTGAAGAAGTGATCAAGGATCTCAAAGGTATGCGTGCATTTCAAGGTAGGGATTGCCGCTACCTGATCAGTGACAGAAGAAATGATCAAGGATCTCAAAGGTATGCGTGCATACCCCAAATATCAGAGCTCTGTCAATCGGCATGATCAGATGCAGTTGGAATCATGACAGGTTGCGTGGTACCGTATCGGACCCGAAGAGCTCTGCCAATCGGCATGATCAGATGCAGCCGGAGCGTGTCTGCACGGCATGCGTAAAAAATTGGAGGCCTGGAACCGACTGACCTAAAGTGGAATCTCCGTTCTAATTGAGACCCGGAATTGAGCCAATTGGCCATGCAGAAAAGACCTACTGCAGGCCGAACACAAGCTTGAAAAGAAGATCCCGTGCAGTCAATATCATGGAAAACATGCAGGCAGTACGGAATTACGGGGGCAAAGAATGTGTGTAAATTGACGAGTAGTCTAGAAGAGATCAAACAACAGGTAACAAAATGTACAAAGTGTGATCTATGCAGAACCAGAACAAATTCGGTTCCAGGCAAGGGGAGCCTTCAATCAGATGTAATCTTTATCGGAGAGGCCCCAGGAAGAAATGAAGACAGAGACGGGGAACCATTCGTAGGTGCCGCAGGAAAAAGACTCTCAGCTGCCCTCGAAGAGATTGGAGTTATGCGAGAATCAGTATACATTACAAATGTTGTAAAGTGCAGGCCGCCAAACAACAGGGTTCCAAATGCCAATGAGAGAAGCGCCTGTGCAGAGTATCTAAAACAAGAAATTGCCATAATCAGGCCCAAAATAATCTGCATCCTAGGAAACACCGCATTTAATTCAGTTTTAGGCGGTTCGGAGATTACAAAGTACAGAGGAAAGGTTGTCAAAAAAGACGATCAGTTGTACTTTCTAACCGTCCATCCAGCGGCCACCATATACAATCAAGAGCTTATTCAAGTGTTAAATAGCGATATTGCAAAGTTATTCCATACAATAACACAACTAAAAAATGGAAGAAGGGCAACCGTAGACATTGAATACTCTTCCTAGAGAGTTTTATCTCAGAGACACGGTTACTGTAGCCAAAGAACTGCTTGGGAAAAGAATCGTCAGAAAGGTCGGCAGAACGGAGATTTCGGGGACAATTACTGAGACTGAGGCGTACAGACACAGAGACGATCCTGCCAGTCATGCCCACAGAAATGTTACCGAGAGAAACAAGGTAATGTTTGGAAAAGTTGGAATTTCCTATGTCTATTTCACATATGGAATGCATTATTGCTTTAACATAGTTGCAAAAAACAAGAAAACGCGGGCCGGGGCGGTTTTGATTCGCGCGGTTCGTCCTGAAAAAGGGATCAGGGCAATGCAAAAAAATAGAAGACAGGACAGCGTAAGAAACCTGACAAACGGTCCTGCAAAACTAACTCAAGCATTGCAAATTACAAAAGAACAGAACGGATTGGATTTGACCAGTGATTCAAAATTGCGCGTAACTGAAGGAACCGACAGGAAGAAGGCAATAATCGCATCACCCAGAATTGGAATCAGAGAAGCGACTGACAAATTATGGAATTTTAAAATATTGATCTAATCGCCTTTGTCCTCAGGATTGTGTTCATCCAAGGTCCAGGGGGCAAATCTTCTCAAGATTCTATTCCAGTCCAGCCTCAAAAGCAGTACTACAACTGCAGTCATTGATGCTGCAAAGATCAGCATTCCAATGTAGATCGGTGTTGCGTCATCAATGTTTTCAATAACCGGCTCCACTAGGGACAGCCCAAGATAGTGGGAGACAAGGACCACCGTATAACTTAGGACAAGCTTCCCAGTCAGTGTCGCAATAAAGAATCTTTTTGGGTTGTACTTTGCCAATCCCAGTGGGACGTAAACGAGATCATCCGGAATGGGGGTGGCTGCTGCAAAGAATGCAGCTATTGCCCCATATCTTTTTACCAGTCTTTCAAAGGGTCTCATTCTTTTTCTCGTTTCTTTCCGAATGATCTTTCTTCCACCGTAACTGGCAAAGAAGATGATCTGCTTTGCGACAGTTGCAGTCACTGCAGATAAAGCCGCCAAGACGTGCAGGTCAAACTTGTCACCAACGGACATTGTCGCCAAGAGTAAAAATCCAGGCAACGGAACAAACGGAACTAGGGAGCCAAAAAAGTTCACAAGCGCCAAACTAAGATAGCCTACTTCAGGGGCAAATGGAAACAGGTCGGCAAAATCCACACGAAAACTATCTTCTAGTTTTATTTAATTAAAAGGGCCTCAACTAGTCTGTCGTATAGGACGGTCCTGGGGTGACAGGTAACACAGTATCGTCAAGCCGGCATTTCCATACTTATGTTACATGGCCACCCAGCAGGGATCCTAGCCAAAAATGGCTTGAAAAACAGGTTGTTCAGCAACAGGCCAAAAAGACACCATCATTAAAATATCATCCCTGCAGAGTTTGTTTGGACATGGCCGATAAGAATATGAAAGAAATTTGTAATGACATTGCAGGGATCAGTCCCTACATCAGGTTTGTAGGTGCAATTGGAGAGTCAGGCGAGCTTTTGGCCTACAAGAGAAGGGCGGACCTGGTTCCATTACTTGATGAAAAAAATACAAAGTACCAGTTCTCCCACATTGCAATAAAGACAGACTTGGAAGGGTTTTTTGACAAGAATCTCGGAGAGGTGGAGTTTGTCTGGGAAGAGCGAAAAAAAGTTCAGACAATATCATTTGCAATAGACAAATCCAGAGTATGGATTTCAATAGATAAAAGGGTAATCAGATCAGAAATGCTTAGAATCATAGATGCATGTCTGCCCATAGTCAGGGAATTTTCTTGAGCGGTTTTAGCGTCCATACAGCAATGTTGGAGTCTTATCTGATGTGTCAAAGGCACGATAGAACGCAAAAGAGGAAAGCTGGAATGGCTCGTTTGTTGCCAGCTGCTGCACGCCATGCCGTTGTAAAAATCCAGTCAAGTCCAAAAGTTGATTGATAAAACCAGCTTTAAAGGGCAAGCGCTGAAATCCATCCAGGCATGAAGGATGGAACGCAGGTAGGCATTACAGGCGTGACAAAGTTTGAGCAAGAATCGTTTAGAAGGACTGGAGTTTGAAAACCAGTGCAACGCCGGCTTGGAACAGTGTGTGGCACACAGATGATCTGCCAAGACGCTACACAAAGAAATATGG
>RKRY01000063.1 GCA_007571135.1 Candidatus Nitrosopumilus sp.
AAGTATTTGGGGCGACTCAACTAACGGTAAAGGGAAGACTGCAAAGAGAAGAACGACAAGAAAAAAATCAACAAAAGATAAACCCACAAGTATTTGGGGTTCGAATAATTCGGGAATTTGGTGATAAAACTGGTAGATTTTCAACTGGATTGTTTGGGTTGTTTCCAATATTTTGTTGTTAAAAGCGAATGACATAAATCATCGAGTAACCAGTTAAGTCGCATGAAAGAATTTGTAAAAAATGGAGTTCATAGCTTGCATGCGGTATATTTTTCAATAATTTGGTAAATCTTGCATAATTTGTTGAAATTGTCAAAGATGATTTAGCCGATTACTGCATGAGATAATTGTTTGATATTCTGTAATCTTCAAAAACTTGGCGAATCTATTAGTTTAATTTCTTTTTTTGTTAAATCAACAAAACCATAAAGAGAGTCTCTAATGGATTTGTATCGGAAATAGTTTTTATCGTCGGATTTTGACAAGCTCAAGTTTTTCTAATAGTTTTGCACCAGATTTGACATCGTCTTCAGTAATATCCCAACCAAAAGAGTCAGCCATTGCAATTGTGTCATTTTCAGTTACTCCGTTTTTGCAATCTTGTATGGATAGCATATAGTGAACTTTTGCTGTAAAAGACAGGGAATGGGATTTAATCCAGTGTTCCTTACAAATTTGGACAATATTTTTTATTTTTTCAAAAACTTCTTTATTTTCTGTTTTTAGATCTTCAATAACATGCTGACCTCTTTCTAAAATCGAGTATTCATATGCAGAATACCCTTTCTTGAATCTACGTTCGCTTAAAATATCAAGATGAACAAGTGTTTCCAATCCATGAGCAACTTGTCTGTTAAACGGACCGTAGAAATATGCGATATGTGGCTTAATATTAATTTCAGGAATTTTTGCCATTTCAAAATAAATTAATTTTTGAAGAGTGGTTCTGCCATTTATTTGGGAATCATTTGCAGCAAGAGTTAAACAAATTGTGTCATAAACGTCAACCATCACCAGAATCCCAAAAGGAAAAGAAAAATCGCGGCATATAGCATCATCTAAGATCTAGAATTGACGCTTTTGTTCACGTTTGTCCAATTTTATTTATAATATGTTTTGATCGTATGGCCTTAAAATGAAAAAACTTGACTGATTATTTTTTGTGCAGATCTTGATGAATCTTTTTTGTAGTTCAGGCAGAAATTCTGCTATTGAAAATCTAAATTACGCCTCGTAAAATCTGAATTATTTTCTCACCAATGACATTTGCTGCAAGAGACTGTGCCTCTTTTGTTTGGGCGCCAATATGAGGAGTCAAAATGACATTGTCAAGTTCTGCAAGTTTTGTTCCAATGGCAGGTTCCTTTTCAAATACGTCTAGTGCCGCCCCGCCAAGCGTTCCGTTCTTTAATGCATCATACAACGCATCCTCATCTACAACACCGCCTCTAGACGTGTTGATGATTTTTGCAGTCTTTTTCATGGCAGATATTTTTTCTGCATCAATCAAATGATAAGTTGAGTCCAAAAGTGGAACATGGATTGAGACATAATCGGAGCTTTGTAGTAAAGTGTTCAAATCAGCTTTCATCAATCCAACCTCTTTAGAAAACTCTTCGTCAACTGGAACTACGTCATAGCCAATGATATTCATGTTTAACGCACGGGCCAATCTCCCTAATCTTTTGCCAATGTTTCCCAATCCTACAATTCCAAGATATTTTCCCCGGAGTTCAGTTCCCTTCAGTTCTTTTTTGAGCCATTGTTCGTTTCTGATTCCCCTGTCACCCATGGCAGTTTGCCTTGCCAAAGACAACATCAATCCTAAAACCAGTTCTGCAACAGCATTCATAGCCCCTTCAACAGCATTAATGACACGAATGTTCTTGGCTTTGGCTGCTTCTTGGTCTACATTATCCAAGCCAACGCCAACTCTGGCAATTATTTTGCAGCTTTCAGCCTTGTCGATCATCTCCTTTGTGATCACTGTTCGGCTTCTAACAACTACAATATTGAAATTAGAAATTTTGTCAAGGATCTGTTCTTCGGTAATTTCTGGTTCATATGATACTTTGAGTCCGTTATCTTTTAAGACTTTGTTTAAAATTGGATCTACTTCGTCGCAGATTAGTACAGAATCGTCAAATCCCATAGACTGCCAAAATGAGCTACAGAATATAATTCATGCAGAATAATAAAAAGAAAAAGATGTGAAGTGATCAAGAAGTAAGGATTTCTGCCACTACAGGAATTACTTCCCATAATGCAAGATAATCGCCACTTGCTTGCATTTCAGAAGCTACGTCATCAGTCATCAAACCATGAATGTTGATTGCAGGATGAGCAATGCTGTTTGTCCCCATAGGCGGGACAGCGCTGCTTGGGTTACCTAATGCATATGCATAGGATGCTACTGGTTCTTGGATGACTCCTTTCTCAACTAGAACTGGGTTCAAGCCGAATGGGTCACCGGCTACAAATACTGTAGCTGCGCCAGTGTAAATTGCTGCATAATCATGGTTTACTGCTGCATATGTACCTGGTTCATCAAATACCAAGTCTACAATCATGCCTTGTGATCCACCGAGTAACCATGTCTCAGTTGCTGCAGATTGTACTCTGTTGCCTTGAACAATTCTATCCAAGATTTCTCCAACAATGTGGAAAAATACTGGTTCATTGCCTTGGTTTTCAACAAAGAGTCTTACGTGTTGATCATTTTCAACAAATAAGAGTTGTGATTGGTATTGCTTGTGTTCGATTCCGTTCCATGGTTGTGCTACAAATATGTTCTTGCTAACGTCACTATTGACTAGTAAGTTGTGTGCCATGTTTGGTACATATCCGAATTGGAATCCGTTAACAACAGTTGCAGTGTTTTGGTGTTTGAACATTGCAACTGCATCGTAGTTGCCTTCAGGTGTAAGATACAGCTGGTTGTATTGGAGCTGGAATTCTAATGCGTCTGCATCATAGAATTTTCTGTCGAGTTCGCCGCTACCACTTGTCTTCTCTACCATGAGTTTCTTGTAGCCATTTGCAGGATCAACGATTGTAATTCCGTACATGCCGGAAAGTACGTGCTGATCCATACCAATTAGTTTGACACCAGAACAATGGTACTTGAAGATACCAGCTGATTCAGCGATGTAGCAATACTGACTTGTTTCACCAGGATTAACTGAGTCAAAGTTTCCTGATGACATTTGTGACGCGTGCATGTCGTTACCGTGTCCAGTGACTTCCCAATCAGGAATGGTGAGGGTCATTTTTACAACATCACCTTGTGTGACTCTTAGTGTTGGTCCCGGGACTTGTCCATTAAAGGTCATGGCATTGAATTCTTTGCCTCCCATAATTGGAAGAGTGACGCTTTCGCCAGTCAGATTGAACTCAACTACATTACGTCCAGAATTTTCCAGTACGCCACAGTCAGTTTCTGCGAATGCTTCAGGCATTACAAGCTGCAAACCCCCCATACGATGGATTTTCTCAATCACATCAATGTCCATTTCATTGATATCAAGGGATTGTCCAGCGATCTGGGTTTGTGTATATGTGCTTCCGAATAAGGCTGTGCCCATTACAGTTACTGCTGCAATTGTAAAGAGCATACTAACACGCTTATTCATTAAATGCGGTGGTATTCAGATACTATATATTAATTCCCATTAGTGGTTCTGTTAACTTAACGTCACCTATTTCTCCATGTTAACTTGCGCCACCTACTAGTAACGGGGCTAGTGATTTGGGAACTGGGACGTTTACGGTAGACAATTCTGCCTGTTAAGTGTCGGTAGATGATCCCATTCAACATGTTTGTTAACCCCATGTCTGTCATAGACGTGTAAAATATCCGTGCAGAACCTTATCAATGGTTGGTCATTGATTTTTTAGACCTGTTCAGTAGATTGATAGTAATCGGTTAAGTTAGGTTTGATAACGTCAACTAATTATGCAAAATCTAGCAAGTTATTGAAAAATATAGAATATGCAAGCTATGAACTCTCATTTTTTACAAGTTCCTTTACGTGACTTAATCGATTACGGTTTTTCTAGATTATACATTTTGAAAAAATTGTATAATACACAGTCTGTTGTTGCATATCATGCCTAGATTTAGATAATCTTGGCCAAAAATGGCTTTGAAAAACAGATTGCGCAACAAACTAATACACGTAATCTCTCTAAAGTGAAACTATTCACGTCTAACTATTAGCTGATTAAAAACCTAGAAAAAGTATTAAATTCTAGATTTAAACTCATAATGTATGGACAATAATATATCTGTGGATATAACTCCTGACAAATCTTTAATTCAAAAGCTCGGGTTAGTCGGATATCGAACCGTACAGGCCATAGCTGAATTACTGGATAATTCTATGGATGCCAGACTTGAGAATCAAGAGGAAAAAATCTTTGTAAAATTAGACTTTAAAGAAAAACGGATTGTTGTAAGGGATGACGGTCATGGAATGGACAAGCATGATTTGAAAAATGCCTTAATAATTGCCAAAGGGACAAAGCTCGATGAAAGTCTCGGTCACTTTGGAATTGGATTAAAGAGTGCATGTTCTGCATTGGGAAAGACTTTTGCAATCAGAACTTCCAAAATAGGTTCTGACAAGGAATATCAAATTGAGTACGATGAGGATGCATGGCTATCAGACAAGACACTGGATTGGAAGAATTTCCAAATTTCAGAACGGACGCTAAGTTCCGATGAAAACTGGCAGGGGACCATAATTATCATAGGTGATCTAAAGGTCCCACTATACCCAATGCAGGTAACAAAATTCAAAGAAAATTTTGGCTTGCGTTATGCTCCCTATTTGCAGCAAAGGCAAGCATCAATACAAATCAACACTGTGATTTGTACCCCTCACCTGCAGGATATTGAGGAAGGAAGCAAAACCTCTGTTGAGCTTCAGTTATCTGATGGAGTGGTTGTGACTGGATATGTTGCATTATTAAAAAAACGTTCTATACAAGGACACTATGGAATCAATCTGTTCAAGAATGGCAGACTGATCAAGCCCTTTGCAAAGTTTGGCTTTCCTGCACATCCTGAAACTGCAAAAATCATTGGAGAGTTGAATTTGGATCATGTTCCAGTCAATTTCCACAAAAGTGAATTTATTGAAGAAAGCAATGAATATCGGGAAATTCTAAGACTGTTTGTTTCTTCTGTTGCCCTTAAAAAAATACGTTCTTTAGCTAAATCCAAAGGTTCTGCAGTTGCGTCTGTAAAATCTGTTTTTGAGTATTTTGAAGGAAAATCCAAACCGCAGTATTTGGAACGGAACGTGCGTGCAAATCTGACTCAGGAATTGCTGAACGGTACGGAACCGTTTGGAATCAAACTGGGCCGAGACTTTGTTCACATGGCCATAAAATCCATGAAAGACACGCCTCTGTATACGGTTCATGCGACAGGTTCTAAAAAAACGATAACCATCAACAGCGACGATAACTCCTTCAAGTTTGTCAAAAATCCCTTGTTTCTGATTGGAATGATTGCGTCAGAAGTAAGGCTTCTTTCAGAGAACCCCGGCTTTGAGCGTTTTGTACAAGAACGAAATTTGGAATTGAAAAAGTTCTTAGAGTCCTGGTCTGAAAAAAATGATCAAAAAAGTACTGCTCGCGATAGGGAAATACAAGTGCCTGATATTACAAATTACAAATTAGCTGATGAACTGGTTGATTTGCATGAGTTTTTAAAAGAAAACTGCGGATCCAGATTTCAGTTTACAGCACTGTCCACACTTGCACCGTATCTTCATAATTTGCGTGGTAAAGTCGTATATACGCTTCATACTACTCCTAGCAAAGGCGAATATGTAGCAGATCTGCTTTCCAAAGAATTCGGAGATCATTTTGCAATTGTGAGCAAGCCTAACCGGGATTCCCTGACTACTTTACTAAAAATGCCAAACGTAGATCGAGTTATTGCAATTAGGGAATACAGTGTTGTCAAAGGATCCACTATTGCGATTCCTGACAAGGCATTTGTTGATCTTGTCGTGGAAACCCATACTCGTAACATTCCCCTAGATGACACTGACCTGAAGAGAATCCTTCAAACTATGAAGCGGCAAAACTTACTTGATCTTGAAGAACTAAAGCGCTATGGAAACTTTATGAAAAAATCCTCCCAATTGGAAAGATTACTGGAAGTAGTTGGGTGATGGTCAAACTTCATTTTCAAAATTATCTAAACAAAGCCCGTCTTGAAGAAATCAAGACAGAATATGGATTCCGTGAGTCGCTTCCTTTAGAGAAATTTATTATGAATTTTGAAGTACTTGCACACATACAAGAAGTGTTGCCTGACTGTGTTGTCAAAGGCGGCATGGCCGTCCCCTTTCACTTGCGTGACAAGGCTTTACGACGATTAAGTGTAGATATTGATATTGTTACAGGTAGATCTAGAGACGAGGTTATAGATGCAATGAAATCCGTTTCAAAAAAACTGCTCGGTACAGTAAAAATTGGCGATTGCCATAATCCAAAAAGTCATGACAGTAAGATGTTGCCTCTGCTGACCTATTTTTGTGCGTATACTTCGTCAGTTGACGAGAATCCTGAAATAAAAATCGAGATTTTTTATGAACATAATATGGATATTCCATTCAAAAAAATTGAAGCTGGGATTGAAATGGTAGGATTTTCAATGGATTTTCCTTTGTCTGTATATGATCACGGCTATTTGATTGGGGACAAACTTACTACCCTTCCATCCAATACGATTGGAATTGGTCCTGAACGGGAGCTTGATGTTCCAAAGCAAATCTATGATGTTGCCTCTCTTCTGAAAGCAATTCCCCATGATCCTCCCATGGAAATGATACTGGATGCTTTTCAAAAGATTTCCATGGAAGAACTCTCTTATTTTAAAGAAAAACCCCCTACGTTTGATGATGTTTTAGATGATTTTGAAATTTTTTCTAATTCCTTGTTGATCACAGACAACCAAATTAAATTGAATCCTTCTTATCAGGGAAGATTTGAAAAATTTACTACAGAAATGCTAGGTAATGTAAGATATTCTGGCTATGTCCATGTGACAGATATTTTATTAGTTAAAGTCATTGTCAAGTTAATCTCTAAGAGATTCAATGGGACATCATTGGGATTCGTCAATGAGGTGGCAGGACGTGTTTTGGTCGGATTAGATAATTTTTCTAGTATGACTCTCCCTGAAAGAACTGCTGAATCTAAAAAATTAGTACGAAAATATGGCAAAAACAGCGATGAAGGCAAGATTATGAAAAATCTGTTTCCTGAGCAGGTATTTCTGTATGATAAATTAATTGAGATAGATGCTTCGTAACATTATATGCCCTATTATTTATTCTGCTTGAATGAGCTTGTTGCATAACACGCCTAGGACAGTACAAAATTCCTCAACAAGGACAAAATATTCGCACCGAAAACGCCAAAGATCATGAGAGCTTCTGGTGAGTGTGGTACACACTGACAATAGCAAGTACGTAAAACGTGGAAGGGATCTGGTCATCAAGCATGATCCGGCATGGAAGGATGAACTCAGGGAGATTAACCGCTTCAAAGAGGGTGTGCACCGTTTCTATATGCAGATGCATGATCATGCTGTCTGCATCAATAAGAACCGCGCTTCAGATGCCATACAGGCAGCTATCCGGAATTATCAGGGG
>RKRY01000025.1 GCA_007571135.1 Candidatus Nitrosopumilus sp.
GGATGAGGCTGCGGTCAGAGAAGAGACGGCAGACGAGTCTCACCTATCAAATGATAAGCCCAATGCAGACACGGATGAGGCTGCGGTCAGAGAAGAGACTGTACATAAAGACAACGTTCCCAAAGAAACAAAAACAGATGAGAAATATAAGAGGAAGGGAGATGAAATCTAGTGGGAAGCATATCGGGAAGTAAAAAACTCAAACGTCAGATGGCGCCGCAGTTCTGGGGCATTACAAGAAAAGATAAGAGATTTGTGATCACCACAAGGCCAGGCGCGCATAAAAAACACCATTCAATCCCAACGGCCGTCTTTCTTAGAGACATGTTAAAGATCGTAACAAGTCTGAGAGAAGCAAAGGCATCAATCTATTCTGGCAAGGTAAGGATTGACGGGGTTGTCAGAAAGTCGCTTCACCATGCAATCGGGCTGATGGACGTAGTCGAGCTGGAGAACGTCTCAGACATCTACCGCCTCGTTCCAACCGAAGGAAGATTGCTAAAGCCAATCAAGATCGACGAGTCTGAAAAGTCCAAAAAATTGGCCGTCGTTACCGGCAAGACGACCATCGGCAAGGGAAGAACGCAGATAGGATTTCACGACGGGCGCTCAATTATATCAGATACCCAAGTAAGCGTCGGAGATGCATGTCTGATAAGCGTTCCAAGTCAGGAGATCATCCAAGTGATCAAATTGGAGGCAGGCTGTCAGGGTTTGGTAACTCGCGGAATCAATGCAGGACAGACGGGTAGAATTGAGAGTATTGAGGAGGGCACGTTTATCCTTCCAAAGAGAGTTGTTGTCGCGTTAGGTGAAAGAAAGATTGAAATTCCAGCGGACATCATAATGCCGATCGGCAAAGGGGAGCCAGTAATTCAATTAAAGTGATAACATGTCTCAGACAACAGAATCCCCAATGAAGAGAATCAAACTTGAAAAAGTCGTTTTAAACATGGGTGTGGGAAGATCCGGTGACGCAATTGAGATCGCCAAGAAGGCACTCGATCAGATCTCTGGAAAAAAGTCCTGTGCCAGAGACGCCAAAGCGGCGCAGAGAGATTGGGGGGTAAGAAAGGGAGAGCCGATTGGCGCAGCAGTGACCGTAAGAGGTGACGATGCAAAGGCACTGCTACGAAGGTTGTTGGAGGCCAAGGGAAACACAGTCAACAGAAGATCATTTGATGGTTTTGGAAACTACTCATTTGGAATTGGCGAACACATAGACATTCCAGGTGTAAAATACGATCCCAAGATCGGGATATTGGGACTTGGGATCTCTGTCGCGTTGGCAAGGCCAGGTTACAGCATAAGAACAAGAAGCAAGCATAAGGCAAGCGTAGGAAAATCTCATGTCATCACAAGTCAGGAAGCAGAGAATTATATGGTAAAAGAGTTCGGGGTGACAGTAGCATAATGGCAAAAGACAGATCCTACGAGTTTACCGGCAGAAAGAAACATGATTTTGGCAGGGGTTCAAGATGGTGCAAAAGATGTGGGGATTACACAGCAGTCATTCAAAAGTACGATCTGTTGATATGCAGAAGGTGTTTTAGGGAAGTGGCCAGCTCTCTGGGATTTAGGAAAAACAGGTGATCAGATGCCAGCAAGTAACATTTTAGCAAACCTGCTTGTCACACTTTACAACAACGAGACTAGAAGGAAGGACAAATGTACCATTCTTCCAACGTCAAGGCTGGGAATAGAGGTTCTCAAAACCCTGCAAAGAGATGGGTACATAGGAGAATTTGAGTACATAGATGACAAGCGGGGTGGAAAGTTCAAGATCAAGCTACTGGCAAAGATTACAAAATGTGGGGCAATTTCACCAAGATTTAAGGTCAAGGCAGACGAGTTTAACGGGTGGGAGCAACAGTATCTGCCTGCATACAATAGGGGCATATTGTTGGTAACTACCAATCAGGGTGTAATGTCCCACCATGACGCAGCACAAAAAGGAATAGGGGGGTTTTTGATAGGATATGTCTACTAAACAAATCAAAGAATTTCAAGACGAGGTAGCCATCCCAGAAGGGATCACAGTTACTCAAAAGAGACGAATGTTGACATTTAAAGGCCCATTGGGAAAGGCGCATCAGAGTTTTAGAAGCATTCCGGTGACGCTGGAGATCACTGAAAGAAAGGTGATCCTAAAGACAATTGAGCGGAGAAAAAGAGACTATGCAATACTGCATGCGGCAAGATCGCTTGTTCGAAATCTCTGCGAAGGCCTTTTGGACGGTTACACGATCAAGATGAAGGTAGTCTTTGCACATTTTCCAATTACGGTAAAAGTCGAAGGAAGAAAGGTCCTAATTGAAAATTTTCAGGGAGAAAGGGCCCCTAGAACGGCGTCTATAATAGGAAACACCAAGGTGATTCCAAACGGGGAGGACGTCCTGCTGACAGGTGAAGTCTGGACAGACATTACGCAGACTGCAGCAAACATTGAATTAAAGACAAAGGTAAAAAACAAAGATCACAGGGTCTTCCTAGACGGCATCTACGTCTATGAGAAGAAGAGGGGAATAGAAAAATGACCGAGTTTCCTAACGGTCCTAGATTCTGAATTTGTAAAGAAGACCGATGAGTTGACCAAACAGTCCTCGGAGTCACGCAAGTCGTCCGCAGATTCCACAAGAATCAGACAAAGATCGGATCGTAAAAACATCCGAGATTTTCCATGGGGGGATTTTCTGTCTGAAAGAGGATGTTTAGCACGCGGTGCCTTTCAGGCAGGCATCAGAGAGAATCGACGCCGGACGAGCAGTCGGGGAGTAACTGATTATTCAAAACCATTCGACTGAGAACAAAGAATTTTTTATGAGGCAGTCAAGTGTTGCTACAAATCTAATTTGCAGTCGCAAGGATTAAATCACTTCTGTAACGGTGTAAACTTGTTGCCGCCCTAGCTTAGCGTGGTAGAGCATCCGACTGTTAATCGGACGGTCGTCAGTTCAAGTCTGATGGGCGGCGCTTTTTTGCATGGGCATATGTTGTTGTTGCTGTTAGTGACGATAATGACAATATATCAGTCTAGAATAACTAAGATGCACACCCCTTGCAGTAAGCCATAAGATGGCAGGTACCACATGTGTAGTACCAAGGTCGGTTCTTGCGCAAGTGACAAAGGGGAAGCATGGCCTCTGTGACGATTACACCTGCTGATACAAGCACAAGGCCAGAGGACAGGTACCCCCATGAAAAACAAAAGAAAGAAACCCCGGCGATTCGAAGCTGATACAAGCACAAGGCCAGAGGACAGGTACCTCTGCGGCGTGTTTGGCACAGTGTTATTTCCATAGCATATTTTTGAGGTAACTGGTCAAGTTACATGAAAGAATTTGTAAAAAATCAGTCTTCCCAGATCTGCCCAAAAAACGGCCTGACGTGTAGTGCATTTGTAGCAGATCAATAAGTAATTGTTTAGGTCATCCATGCCCGAATACTTGATCCTAGGAATGAATCAGGAAAATTGTTTACGTTGGACCTAAACAGTTACGGCAGAATCACCTCCAGATACGTAGCCTAGAGGCCAACATCTAGGAAGATGGAAAATGGAAGTTCATAGATTGCATACTTATCTTTCAATAACTCGATAAATCTTGTATAATTAGTTGAAATTGTCAAAACTGACTTAACCGATTACTTTTTGAGCATCTTCCCAATCAAACCGTACATCTTTGCTTGCAAGTGGGTAAAATGCCCCGTGGACCGTGTGCGGATACAAATTAACAGCAATGTCTAAACAATTAGACTGGATGGATCTAATACATGATCGTACAAATAACAGATGCAGGAGGTTTACATTGGTTAGAACTAGAAGAGCAAACAGGTACTGTGTAGACTGTGGTGCAAGGCTGGTGTACTATCCCAGACTATCAAACCCAAAGGCGCCAAACGAGCACAGGATTCTAGTTTACGCATGTCCAGACTGTACCGACGATTTTGAAAAGCCAAAAATGTTTTCAATTAGGAGAAACCAGGTAGATGATCCGCTAGAGACAGTGGAGATTGAGATAACACAGATGCACAGGAAGACAACTGCGCCGTCAAGATAATGCAGTAGAGAAGACAAAGCATAGTTTCAATTCCATGCTGCTTGATCTAAACGGTTTTTTAGAAACCCTCAAGTAAAACAAATAGATCGTACACATCTGACAGCAGTTATGCGTTGTAATGTCCACATTGGTTAATTACTCATTTTGGAGATCCTGATCACACATGTATCAATCGCCCTACAAATGGATCTTTTCATGACCTAAGATTACAAATTACGCTTGAAGTCGGACAACGTTGCCGCATCCATACACGGTTTAATTCTAGTATGTACAACATGGGCGTATGTCATATCCCCATTACACGTGGTAGAAAGACAAGATCACTTGGATTTGTGGCATCAATACTGTTTGACATATGATCACCTTCTCATCTTAAGATGCGCGTGTCTGAGTACGTCTACGGAGTTCCCACAGATTACAAGCATGCATCTGTGGCAGTTTCGTATGACGTAATGTCTAGGTTACATGTTGGAACATCTTGACAGACTACTTGGCTAGAGAATACTATTCATTGTGTTCCAATTTTAGACCAAGTCACTACGGACATATTCGAACATCTCAATGTTTGCCAGCAGTCTTGCATGACATGTTAGCCTGGCAGAATATCGCCTCTCTTCCTTTCAATATCAACGTATCCTCTGCCACTGTATGCAGTTTGAACCCCGGTTTAGTGAGTATGCAAAATGAGTTTTAGATCTGTCAAATGTACACACGTCCATGCCTGACCACAGTCTGTTGTATGATCGCCCAGATTAGAAAACATCAGTCAGAAATGTATGTGAAAAGCAAAAAGTTGTGTAGCAAACTGTTGCTGCAATGGCAACGGAAATGGAACATTTATCACATACCACATATTACAAGTATCGTGAATATTCGTAACATCTCATCTTACAAGTTAAAGGACATACCGATACAAGACATCGATATATGGGAAGAGGCACAGGCAAGGATACTTGATACTAACGGCATAGCAGAGCTTGCCAAGTCCATCGAATCAGAAGGACTTCAGAACCCGCCCCTTGTAAGGAAGGACAAGAGTGGAAAATACATGCTCATAGCAGGTCAGAGGAGGCTTGCTGCAATGAAGAGTATCGGCGTCAAGGCCACACCAGCGTTGGTATTAGACGATGACACCGCTGGTCAGGAACTGTTGGATGCAAAAGCAATCTCAATAATTGAGAATCTGCACCGCAAGGACATGAGTGCGGCGCAGATGGCCACATCCTGCAGGTTCTTGGTAGAGAAGATAGGAAAGATCGAGACGGCACATGCACTTGGAATAAAGCAAAAGACCCTAAGAGAGTATCTAGGATTTGCTGCAGTTCCGCAGCAGGTAAAGGAGCTTGTGCCCACACACATATCAAAGCGTGACGCAGTCCGCATCTACAAGAAAGTCGCCTCAGTTCCAAGGGCTCTTGACATTGCAAAGAAGATATCAAAGTACGATGTTGCAAAGAAAAAGAGATACCTAGACGCACTTGACAAGGCAGGACCATCAGCGGATCATTCCGAAGTAGTAAAGATCGCAAACAGGTTTCGCGCAAGACAGAATATTGCAGTAAAGCTATCAAAAAATCAGGCCAAGGGACTCTCCAAGATGTCCAGAGAACAGGAGATCGAACCAAACCAGATGGCTCACAAGATAATATCAGAATACCTCTCCAGACGAGGTATCAAAACCTAGGTAGTTTGACTGCCAACAATACAGAGACAACATGGTCATGTACTTTTCACTTGCAGATCCCCGCATTAGCAGCGTTTGTACAAAGCACAAATGGTAATCGGTTAAGTCACATAAAAGAACTTGTAAAAAATGAGAGTTCGTAGCTTGCATATTCTATATTTTTCAATAACTTGCTAGATTTTGCATAATTAGTTGAAGTTATCAAGCCTAACTTAACCGATTACCGCAGACGATACAAACCGGGTATGCGCGATAGGCCCTCTGCCCATACCACTTCAAATGCTTGAGGGAGTTCATTTATCCATGACACCCTAAAACCTTATCGGCGATAAGCATGTACCCATCAGAGAACAAGCTCGAATCCCCCGGTATCAGGCGACTGCCAACAAATAACAAAAACAGATGATTTTTGAGGCCTCTACCCCATAAGATTTTTTATGATTTTTGAGGCTAACATGCCTAAACATGCGTACTGTGATTTCCCAATACAAAAAGCGACAAATCCCATGTTGGAGATCAAGTCAAAAACATGATGACTAACAGTCAGATTATTACCAAGAGAAATCATCATAATGTCAAATGGAGAAGAGGGATTCATGGCAGATGATCCATTAAAGAGCCTGATAGAAGAGTTGGGAACTCGACTTTCAAATAAGGAGCATTATGACATAGTTCTAAACAATGGGAAAGGAAAGCAGTTTCCCATCACACCTTCAGAATTTTTTGAGATAAGAATAAACGGATCGCATCGCAAGATCGCATTTGTCGATGGCGGAGACGGGCTGCTCGAGGAGTCGCCAAACTTCCTGATTACGATTAACCGCGTGTACTATTCGCTATTCCAAGGAAAAAACAGAGTCAAGTCAAAAGCAAATTCTCGCGTGCAATTTTTCAGTTGTGTCACGTCAAATGTTTCGACAACTGATGGGACAAAACAAATAAGTTATGATACAAGACTGTTTGCACATTCGGCTGAAGATAGAAAGTTTTTGCCTGCCGAATCAGATCTAGCATCAAATATTGAGAGTGCCTCCGTCTTGCAAGGCGCGACACTAAACTCCATCTCAAGGCGATTTGCCGAATGGCAGACAGCAATACACGTAGTTCGATCCGAACTAGACAGCGGAGATGTCCTAGTTATGGACGGTTCCTTGCAGACAGGTTTTAAAAACGAGACAAGGTACGCAAACAGACTCTACGATTTAGCCCTTGAGAAGGGAGTCATTGTTTGCGGTCTTGCAAAGACAAGCAGGCTAATAACCGAGTCAGGAGACCCACTCTTGGCAAGAGTATCTGAAATTGCTGAAGGTGTCCCTCATGAAAGATGGTACGTCAAGATTGCCGAAGAAGTATCCTCAGACGACAAGGGGTTTATGTTGGCAGTAAAGTTTCATCCAAAATCCCAATTCGTGTTCAGATTTGAGATCTTGCGGGAGCAGTTTGAAAGCATGACTAGCAAGGATCTAAATTCAGTGCTCAGTAGCCTTGCTGCAAACTCTCAGGATGTATCTATGATCGGTTACCCATATGGTGCAATTGATGCAGACAGATTTGCGCAGGTACGCCTTGAGGAACTTAATATGTACAAAGGGTTTATCTTGTCTGAAATGTTAAAAAGCCCGGAATGGAAGAGATTGCGAAAGTACAGTGCAAGTTTGGGGGCACATGACATCCTAAACGGAGTGACGAGTTGATGGATGATCTGCAAGTTGTAGGACAGGTAGTAGGAGGAAGTTTTGGTGACATCCTGATTCGTCAAAAAGCTGGAACCGATCTAGAGATTGGAGATCTGATGGTATCAGAGGAGGACGGATCATCTTTGATCTTACAAGTGTTTGCGTTGGAGTACGGTTCTCAGATTCAAGACAGAATGCAACAGATGATGTCGGGAGTCAATCTGG
>RKRY01000042.1 GCA_007571135.1 Candidatus Nitrosopumilus sp.
TCTTTGGCATGATTTCAAACAGTCTAGCGCTGATTACAGATAGTATTCATGCCCTGCTTGACAGCGTTGTAACTGCTGTCTTGTTACTAGCTGCCAGAATGTCAATAAAGCCTCCTGATGCCGAGCACACATACGGTCATGGAAAGATTGAATCGCTAGGAGGAATGATTGGGGGAATCGCAATTTTTCTTATTGCGTGCTTTTTCATCTTTGAGGCAATTAATAGAATTCAAAGTTTTTCTTCCCCTCTTCTTCCGCCACCAACTGTCATTCCAGGCTTATTTGCAATTACAGGCGGATTGTATGCAATGGGAGTGGATGTTTTCAGGGTAATTCTATTGCGAAGATCAATTAAGAGAATTGGCGGTTCCACTCTAAAAGCGGATTTCTATCATGCATTCATGGATTTAGGGTCCACGGGAGTCGCAATTGCAGGTATTGTGCTTGTATCATACGGATTCCACAGTGGAGATTTTATCGCAGCGTTAATTCTTGGAGGGCTGCTTGTAGTTCTAAGCATTAAGCTGATTTACAGAACTGCCCTGGATTTGACAGACATTATTTCTCCAGAACTGGTGCGGGATGTTAGAAAAATTTCTTTGGAAACTCAAGGTGTACTAGAGGCAGATCCAATTCTAATGAGACGCTCAGGTGACACAATTTTTGCAGACATTACAATTGCATTAAGGGGAAATACAAGTTTTGACGAGGCCCATGAAATAAGTAGTAATGTTGAGAAGAACATTAAGAATAAAATTCCAAATGCGGCAATTACAATTCACTTTGAACCAAACTGGAGTGGCGTCCCACTAGACGCAAAAATTCAAAATATTGTTCAAGGAGTAGACGGAGTAAGGGGAGTGCATAATGTAAGTACCCACAAAACAAAAGGAAAGATCTTCTCTGATCTGCATGTCATGGTCGATAGGGGGATTAATCTTGAGTCAGCACACAAAATTTCAGAGGTAGTTGAGCGGCGAATTCAAAGGGAGATCCCTAGAATTGAGCATGCGACCATTCATCTTGAGCCATTTGTGGCAGTTCCTGAAAATTTTAATTCAGAAGACAGGGAAACTGAAAAAAGAATAAAATCCATTTTGGAAGGTTACAAGGAAATTAAGGTAATTGGAAGAATTGTTTCTTTAGGATTTGAAAATGTTCAAAAAATTGACATTGACTGCTCCTTTGATAAAGAGTTGTCAATAGAAAAAGTTCATGATTTGACGTCTGAAATTGAGCAGCAGATACGGACTGAAATTAAAAACTCTGTAATTACAATCCATCCGGAACCAGATGAATAGCCGTTTCTAACTAATTTCCCGAATAATTTTCTGCTTTTTTTATCCCCAGATCCGTAAGCACAAAATTGCCTTGAGTGTCTTTTTCAACAAGTTTTTTTTCCTGAATAAATTCACTTAATTTTTTAGAATATTCTTTGGTCCAACCCAATGAATCAGGCAGGGTTAGCGCCGAAACCGGGCGATGTGCGTCAGCCTCATGTCGAATATGGGTCAAGACGATTCCCAAATCTATTTCAAATCTATGTCTTGAGATACGCTTCCATCTACTAACCAGTCCCCTGTTTGGGGCAAAAACCCAAATCAATCCAAAGATGACTCCAGATGTAGTGGCCATCGAACCCGATATCGATACGTCGGCAAAGATTGCAAACAAGTAGCCAGCTACAGAACTGGCGACTCCCAAGGAAACTGACAGCATCAGCATTTTAGACAGGCGATCAGTTAGCAGATAAGCTGCAGATGCAGGAACAATAAAAAATGCAATTACCAAAATTGCGCCAACTGATTCAAAAGCAACGACTGCAGTAGTAGCTACCATAATCATCAACAGATAATGAACTAAGATTGGCATCAGCCCGACTCCCAGCGCAAATGACTTGTCAAAAGTGCTGACTTTCAGCTCTTTGTAAAGAAGGCCGATAAAGAGGATGTTTGCAATTGCCAGAATGCCAAGGACCCATAAGGATCTGGAGCCCATGTTAAGATCATCCATATACAGCGTATCAAAGGGCGCAAATTCTATCGAGCCATACAGGACATGTTGTGCGTCAATGTGGATGCTTGCAGCCTGAGTAACAAGAATTACGCCAATTGCAAATAGGAATGGAAAGACAATTCCAATTGAGCTGTCCTGTTTTAGTTTACCCGAACGATGCAATAATTCCACTAGAGAAATCGTAAGAATTCCAGACAAGACCCCGCTTACGATTACTGGAATCGGCTCCCTGCTACCCACAGCAAGTACTGCAATAACTATCCCCAGCAGTACGGTATGACTTATTGCATCAGACATCATTGCCGTCTGTCTTAACACCAAAAACACCCCAATCAAAGCACAGTTGGCTGCGACTAGCATGGCAGTCCCAGCAATAATTAGATCATTGGAAATTTCCATGATTTTGCTCTTTACCTGGAATTGTTTTGGTTTTGTCTAAGAGGATGTGCAACTTTCTTTGCTTGCAAAAATATTTGTAAAGATACCCCTGCTTTGGTGAAAACAGTAATGAGATTCCCAGTATTGCGGTGGCCGTTATTACGATTACTGGGCCTGTGGACATTCCTTCTGCCATGCTGCTAATCATGGAGCCAATAATTCCGCTCAGACCGCCAAAGATAGAAGAGAGGATTATCATGGTTTTGAGATTCAAGGTCCACTGTCTAGCTGCTACGGCAGGGGCAATTAGCATAGAAACCATCAGAACGACGCCGACAGTATGCAATCCAATGACAACTGCCACAACTATTACTGATGTCAATAGTGCATTAAGATATTTGGTTGGAAGTCCCAGACTTTGGCCAAATGAGCTATCAAAAGTTGTTATCTTGAATTCCTTATAGAAGACGATGAGAATAACAAAGCACAAAGCTGCCAAAATTCCCAGATTAATTATGTCAGATTCTATTAATGCAGTGGCCTGACCGAACAAAAATCTGTCCAATCCTCCCTGACTTGCACCACCTACGCTTTGCAGATAAGTTAGAAGGACGATGCCCAAACCAAAAAAGACAGACAGTGTGATTCCCAGTGCCGCATCCTGTTTTATTCTAGTTGTGTTTGTGATTGCAAGCGTGATTATACCTCCAAACCATGCAAAGACCGCAGCCCCCAGCATCAAAGGAAGCGAATCCTTTGTACCAGTAAACAGGTAGGCAAGCCCTATTCCGGGCAGGGATGCGTGCGCAAGGGCATCTCCAAACAAGCTCTGTTTTCTAAGGACGGTAAAGCATCCCAAAGCACCACTAGTAATGCCCAAGATCGCAGAGCCAAGAGCAACGTATCTCAGAGTGTAATCGGCAAGGATTCCTACGAAAACAGATAGTATTTCTTCAAGGGCCACAATATCACATCGCTTACTGGATAGACATACACCGCTTTTCCTGATAGGTCCTATCTAGGTTTATTTTTGTAAATACCTCTTTTATCGGTCCTGCGGCAATCAAATTTCTGTTAACCATTACAACCCAATCAAAATATTTGTCGACAGTCCTAAGATCATGATGAACCATCACAATGGTTTTTCCTCCTTTTCTTAGATTCGCAAGGACTGATAGAATCGTTTCCTCTGTAGTGGCATCTACTCCGTTTAATGGCTCATCCATCAGATAGATCTGGGCATCTTGTGCCAGTGCCCTTGCCACAAAAACTCTTTGCTGCTGGCCTCCGGACAATTGCCCAATCTGCCTGTCTGCATAATCAGACAGTCCCACCCTGTCCAGACATTCTCTGGCCACATTCCTTGTTTTGGAATTAGGCCTACGAAACCACCCAAGCTTGCCATACAATCCCATCTCAACTACGTCTAATGCGTCTGTTGGGAAATCCCAATCAACAGAGCCACGCTGAGGAACGTATGCTACTTTGTCTCTATTTTTATGGGACGGTTTTCCATAAATGTGTACTTTGCCAGCAGTAATCGGCACCAATCCCATTACCGCCTTAATCAGGGTGGATTTACCTGCGCCGTTTGGACCTATTATTGCCACCATTTTTCTTGCAGGAAAATCAAGGTCAATATTCCACAATGCTGGTTCAGTTCTGTATGTTATGGACATGTTCCTTATCATGATAGGAGATATTTTGTCTTCTGCTGATCCCTGATTGCCCGATTTCTGTTCCATTATTCCAATGCCCGTACGATTGTATCGATGTTATGAGTAAATGCGCCGACATAAGTTCCTTCAACAGTTCCTTTTTTGCCTATAGCGTCAGAGAATAATTCTCCGCCAATCACAACGTGATGCCCTCTATCTTGGACAGCTGCCTTTAAGGCCTCAATTATTGCTGGAGAGACAGTAGTTTCAACAAACAGAGCCTTAATTTTCCGCTTAGAGATCTCATCGGCCAGATTCTGTATCTCCCTGATTCCGGCTTCGCTATCAGTGCTCCAACCCTGAATTGCCAATTCTTCAAAACCGTACGCGCGCCCAAGATATTGAAATGCATCATGGGCTGTTACTAGAATTCTTTGTTCCCTAGGAATGGTATCGATCTTCATCAGATTGGCCGAATTTAACAATTCCAGCTGGTTCAGATAGCCTTCAAGATTTTTGTCATATTCTTGATAGTTTTCAGGATCATGTTCTTTTAATCCAGATGCCACTGCCTTTGCAGCTTCCATCCAAAGATTCACATCCCACCAAATATGAGGATCAAAATGGCTGCCAGTATCCAAACCCAGCAATGAGTCAGTAGGAATGTTTTCAGAGACTGCCCAAACAGGAGTGCCTTCTCGTCGAATTTTTACAAAGATGTCTCCCATCTTGCCTTCTAGGTCCAGTCCGTTGTAAAATACAATGTCAGCGTTCTGAATCTTTTTGACATCGCTTGCACTAGGCCTATACAGGTGAGGATCCACACCCGGACCCATTAATCCTGTAACAGATACGTTATCGCCTCCAATATTTTCTACTAAATCCGTAATCATGTTAGTCGTAGTTGTAATTATAATCATCCTCTCAGAATCATCAGAAGTGCTATCAAGACTTCCAATTGCCGCACCGTCGTTAGTGTTTTGGACAAATGCGGTAAAGACTCCAATAATAACAACAATAACGATGATTGCCGCAACCACGACGGATCCCTTCAAAACCGGCTTTTTCATGTCTGCAAAAATATTTCATATCAAGATTATTTAAATTTAGCATGAGCTAACTTGTTTAGTCTTCTCTAACTTTTTAATCCAAGTTAAAATTTTGATCCTAAACTAAGTTTAAACTATAGAAGATTTTCCGAAGAATGTGCAAAAATCAGCAATCGTGTTAGTGGCCTCAGGTGCACTGATCGTAATTGGGTTGATCTTACTAGTGGTTGGAACCCAGATAATTCTTGAAGGGGTCAGTCAAGGAAGCGGAATGGTAAGTATGAATCAAGACCTAGTAATTTTAGGAGAGTTTCGCTCTGAAGAGTTTACGTATGGTGTTTATGCAGTCCAGATAATGGAATTCAAAGAAAACACATTTTCTGCCAAAGTATTTGATCCGTCAGGTATTGAGATATCGTCAGGATTAATCCAGGCAGAAACCATAGAAAGGGAATTCGAGATAGGGCAAACCGGTAGCTACGAGTTAGTTGTTCGGAGCAGCAGTAATGAAGAGACGCAAGTTTTTGGGGCCATTGGTCCGTTGCCTGATGCAGGCAAAAAATCGCTTGGATTCCTGCCATCATATATCCTAGTCGCAGGAATGATCGGACTAGTTGTCTCAGGAATTTACGGTATTAAAAAGAGAAAAAATCAGTTCAGATAGCTGTCCATTTTTTCAAGACCGCTAATCGTACCATCAAAATTTTCACTGTCTTCTACTATTGACGTAAGTTTTTGGGAATTTGCAGATATCTTGCATGTCCCATCATCCGTATTGTGAATGAGAAATCCATGTTTTATCAAGTATGATAGTCGTACCAGCACCTCAGATTCGGAAATTGATTCCTGTTCGGCCAAAAACGAGCATTCTTTTTCACCGTCTTCCAAGGCGGCAAGAATTGATGCAGTGATAGAATCGAACATGCATTCGACAACTTTTTCGCGATCAAAGGAATCAGGCATTTCTTCGATTTGAAAATCTGGAAATTTAAAACTTTTCGAAAAAAAGTTTGTTTCAACTGTTGCCTGGATTAGGATAATCTTGGTCAAAGATGGCCCTGAAAAACAAGCTGTCAAACGGACTAGGAAAAAGCTGAATATAATTAGTAAGAGAAGAAGTTAAAGTTATGCAAAGATTGTGCCTAAATGATTCATCTGGAAGGGGGACACATTGTTACTGCATAGACATCGATCCTCAAAGGGGAATCAAAAAATGCTGTCAATGCAATCAATGGAATGTTCAAGGAAGTGACTGGACAGACGACGAGGACTTTAGGTAATTGTTCAAAAAAAAGGTGTCTCGAGGTTTTCGCGTTCCCGGACATCTGCTTTTCTACAGAGTTGCGCCTAGGATCATTAAAATATATCCGCCTGCAATGGCGGTCATCCAGTCTTCCCAGATGTACCCAAAAAATGGCCCAAAAAAACGCGGGCGGCTCGCCTCATGTTGTCGGTCATCCAGCCTTCCCAGATGTACCCAAAAAATGGCCTGACGCGTGTAGTACATTCGTAACAGATCAATAAGGTCGTTTCAGAATGCATGTAGAACGACCAAACCTGCCTGCCGAAACGTAACACATTCAAGGATCCTAGGATGACTCGTCTTACCAGATGTTAGTCCGTTGGAGAGCCCCGCACCAACAGTGTTGAGAATAGTTGGTATGGGACATCATGGTTGTAACCGGTTAAGCCCCATGAAAGAATTTGTAAAAAATGAGAGTTCATAGCTTACATGCGGCATATTTTTCAATAATTTGATAAATCTTGCATAATTTGTTGAAATTGTCAAAGCTGACTTGACCGATTACTCATGGTTTTTATCAGGGATTCTTTGAATTTTGGAATACTTGAGTAACCAAGAATACAAACACATTGTAAGAGTTGTTGGGAACGATATCCCTGGAGAAAAGAAGATGCTCGTGGGATTGACCCAGATTAAGGGAGTAGGATATAATTTTGCTACGGCAATCTTAGACACTTTGAAGATAAATTCTAATTCGAACATAGGAAACCTCTCAGATTCTGATGTTCAGGCAATTGAGAAGCTAATTACAGATCCTAGTTCATCCAATTTCCCAGCATGGTTTCTAAACAGACAAAAGGATATTGAAACAGGAAAAGATTTGCATTTACTCACGTCTGATATTCCATTTACACTGAGAAATGATATCGAAAGAGAGCGTGTTACTGCCAGTTGGAGGGGTTACCGTCATCTAAGTGGATTAAAGGTTAGAGGACAAAGAACTAGAACTTCTGGCAGAAAGGGCGGAGCAGTTGGTGTGGCTAAAGGCGGAATAGCGGCAGCTCCTGCAAAAAAGTCTGCCCCCGCAGCTCCTGCGGCAGCTTCATCAGGTGATGCGCCCGTAGCGGCAGATCCAACAGAAAAAAAGGAGACTCCAGCGGAGAAGAAGGAATAGGTGTTGTAAATGGGAGATCCAAAATACCCACGTAGAGTTTGGAGAAAGCCAAAGAGGCCTCTTAATTATGAATTAAAGATGGAGGAATTAAAAACACTCGGCACTTTTGGATTAAGAACCAAAAGAGAGTTATGGAAGGCTCACACCGAATTGTCAAGAGTCAGGCACCAAGCAAGGTCACTACTCGCCTTAAGACAGGAAGTAAGAGCTGAAAAAGAGCCAATACTTATGAGATCACTTGCAAGAATCGGACTGGTTAGTGGTGATGCAACGTTAGATGACGTACTGAACCTTACCGTTAATGATTTGCTTGCAAGAAGATTACAAACAATCGTAACTAAAAAACTGGAGTTTAAAACCCCTTACCAAGCAAGACAGGCGGTAATTCACGGCCACATTATGATTGGAGAAAGAAAAGTAGACATCCCGTCATATACTGTAACTGTTGCTGAAGAAGACAGTATTCATTTCTCACCAGAATCAAGGATTCCATCAATGTTAGAGAAGACACAATCAAAACCAAAAGAGGAACCTGCTACTGAAGAAACGCCAAAAGACGCGCCAGATTCTTCAACAGAATAATCGAAGAGCAGGCGTTATCATATAGGGTAACCATGTGCTCAATCATAGGATATTGCGGAAGCCGGGAAGCTGCGCCAATTTTAGTCAAAGGTCTCAAGAGAATGGAGTACAGGGGTTACGACAGTGCCGGAGTCGCCACTGAGAATGAGAATGAAATTCAAGTCAGAAAGGGCACCGGAAGAGTAAGCGACGTAAACTCCAACGTTAAGTTAGATGATCTTTCAGGAAAAAGCGGGATTGGCCATACAAGGTGGGCAACTCATGGAAAAGTAACAGATCTTAATGCACATCCTCATACTAGCAATTCAGGAAAAATTGCCATCGTTCATAATGGAACTATTGAGAACTTTGAGGAATTGAAAAGGCACTTAGAAAGTGAAGGGTACTCTTTCAAGAGTGAGACTGATAGTGAAGTAATTGCAAATCTTTTGCAAAAAAATTACGAAACTACAAAAGATGTTACAAAAACCCTTCGAAAGACGGTATCGGAATTACAGGGACACTATGCCTTTGTAGCAATGTTTGAAAACGGACAATTGACAGCAGCCAGATCTCGTGAGCCGTTGATTATTGGAGTCGGCCGGGATGATCTCTTTTTGTCAAGTGATGTGTTGGGATTCATTGAATATACAGATGAGGCCATTTACGTGAAAAATAAAAATTTTGTAATTTTAGAGAAGGGTAAATTTGAGATTTTCAATTATGACGGAAAGCATGTAGAAGGCAAACCCACCAAAGTTTCAAAAGAATTCGGTGACGTATACAAAGACCATTATGCATACTTTACGCTAAAAGAAATACATGAGCAACCAGAAACAATTCTCAAAGCTGGAGAGAAAGCCCTTGACGAGATAAAGAGTGCGTCAGATTACATCAGGGATGCCAAGAACATCTACATTACAGGTAGCGGTACCAGCTACAATGCAGCCCTGATTGCAAAACAGATTCTTTCAAAATATGCAAAAATTAAAGCTGAACCCATCATGGCTAGCGAGCTCCAATTTTCACCAGACATCATAGAGAAGAATTCGGTACTGATATCCATTTCCCAGAGCGGAGAAACCGCAGATGTTCTTGATGCCGTAAAAATAGCAAAAGAGGCAAATTGTAAGATCATTGCAATTGTCAATCCACTAACATCATCATTAGCAAGAGAGGCAGATGTCACAATAGGAATGAATTGCGGACCTGAAATCGGTGTTGTCGCAACAAAAAGCTTTACATCACAATTGGTGATCCTCTACAAGATTGCCCAAAAACTTAACGGGGGAAATTTGGAGATTGATTTCAGGCAAACGTCAGAATCGATAAGTAAGATTTTAAAAGATTCAAAAAACATCCAGCAAACTGCAGGGAAGCTAAAGGGCATCTCAGACATCTATGTACTGGGAAGCGGAATCCACTGGCCAATTGCAATTGAGGCATCGCTGAAGCTCAAAGAATTAACATACATTCATGCTGAAGGCATTCCTAGCGGAGAGCTAAAACACGGACCATTGGCACTGATAGATGATAACGTGTTTGTAATAATCATCAATCCAAATGATCCAACGTATGAAGGTACTCTGACAAGCGCAAGAAAAATCAAATCTAGAAGCGGCGCTAAAATCATAGGAATTTCAGATGTCAAAAGTGATCTCTATGACTACCGGATTGAAATTCCAAAAATGTCTGAGTCACAGTTTCCGATCTTGGAGATCATTCCGATTCAACTGTTATCGTACTATATAGCACGAGAAAAAGACACAGATCCTGACTATCCTAGAAATCTGGCAAAATCAATTACGGTAAAGTAAACAGTCTGTCATATTCCTTTTCTGCATTTTCCAGATACTTTGTTTTATCCAGCCCGGATTTCATCATCGAAGAGATGATGCAGCCGCCTGCACCGACGCCCTCCTTTGCAAATCCTTCTGAAAATGCTTTTAATCCAGAAAATTTTGATTTGTCCAATTCCGGATCAACTGAGATTGCCGGGATATCAGAGATTTCCTTAACCAACTCGTCAAAGTTTGCAGAGTCATCATTTGCAACATATGAAGTGGTACCTATAGCCGCATTCTCGTCTTGAAAGCCGATTTTTTCTGCAAATGCCAGAACCGCAGCCATCTGCGTTCCACCTGCCAACAAGACTTTGGTCACATCAGAAGCAGAGTTTAGCATTCCAGCTACAAAGGGAATCATTGGATCGCCAATTTCAGCAACTATGCTGTAAGGATGATCGGAATTAATCCGCGTCAGTGCTGAGGAGACAACCTTATTTTTTAATTTCACAGGATTAGTCGGAATACTAGAGCTCACCCTTGCATCATATCCTAGCGCCCTTAACACGGCAAGAGAGGTAGTCGTTCCGCCAGGAATGCATTCGCCAATCACCAGACAATCAGTAAGAGAAGCCAAGTTCCTTCCTACGATTCTCCCGTAATCTACTGCATGAGAGACATCCGAATCAGTCAATGATTTTTCAACATAGATATTTTTTCCAGATGGCAGACCAGTTTCAATGAACGGAAGTTGCGGGGCAATCTTGCTTCCGGCGTTAATTGTAATGTGGGGAATACTAGATGATTCCAAGGCAACCTTGGTCAATAAACCGGGAGTGGGTTTTCCATCAGGAGTCATCGGTATCCTTTCAATTGTTTTGCAATATCCATAGTGGAGGTATTCAGCATCTGCAGGCGGAGTGTATTGAATGAGATCTTTTTCTGCACCGGCAACGGTGATTTCTGGAATTTCACAGGTCTCAGTATACGAGATTACAAACGAGAAAAGAAAATTTTTGGATTTAATAGATTCTAAAAAGTCAGTCGCCTTGTCTGAATTTCCAGAGATTTGAAAGGCTTCCAAAATATCACCGTCCCATCATTTCAAGAAACTCCTGTTCGGATCTTCTTTGCAGTACAAGGTTGGTCTTTTTTTCCTTGCCAATTGTCGAGGTTTCAGATAAACCATAATTGTGTCCAGGATACATAACCAAGGAATCATCCAAATGGTACAGAATGCCAAAAAGACTATGGTAGAGTTCCTTTGCGCTTCCGCCAGGCAGATCAACGCGCCCACAACTCCCGACAAACAGTGTGTCTCCAGAGAAGATCTTTCCATCGCCGATTAGGCACATACTGTCTTCAGAGTGGCCGGGAGTGTGAACTACCCTTAATTTTGAATTTCCAAACTCAATGAAATCACCATCCTTGACGGAAATATCATGCCTTAATTCAGAGGATTCGTGTTGGATGATCGGAGCGCTGGTATGCTTGGCCATTGCCTCATTTCCCAGAGTATGATCAAAGTGATGGTGGGTGTTGACAATGTATTTGATTTTCAAATCATTTTCCTGGATAATCGATTCTAATTCAACTAATTCCCAAGACGGATCAATGATAATTGCTTTGTTTGTACCTTCATCCTCTACGATGTAAGTGAAATTCTGCATGTTTCCGACTTGGAATTGGTGTACAATCATAGGATCCCCTCTTCGGCTTCGGGCGGAATTCCAATTTTTTCTGCAAACAATTCACCTGTCAGGTCCCTTCTTTTTGGAATTCCCCGTTTCATTTTATGAAAGGTTACTGTCATGTCACACTTGACAACAATGTTTGCAGTTTTACCAGTTTGAGGATCCAGGCCCGATGGAACATCAACTGCAAATTTGAAACAGTTGGCCTGATTGATGTAGTTAACTGCAGAGGCATACGGTTCACGTATTTCGCCGGAGATTCCGGTTCCCAGAATTCCATCAACTATTACATCCGGGGCAAGATCAAATTTGACTTGATCTCCGGTCAGCAAAGCAACAGAAGGCATCTTCTCAAGGATGCCCCAATTCCAGCTGCTTTCTTCAGTTTTGATTTTATCTACTGAGCCAAGTAGTTTCACAGTTACATTGGCACCATAACCTGCAAGATGTCGTGCCATGACCAGGCCATCTCCGCCATTGTTGCCCATGCCAGCAAAAATCAGAATTTTCTTGGATGAGACATCGCCATACCCTTCAATTAATCGTCTTACTGCGGCAGCCCCTGCATTTTCCATCATGAATTTTTTTAAAAATCCCATATCATGGCCTTGGTTTTCAATATTGTACATCTGATCAACGGTAATTTCCATAATTAGAAAAAATCCATATCCAAAATAAGAGCTTTGGGAGCGAAATATCGTATAAAATAGGCACAGGGTCAAACTGGGTATCAAGCATCTTCCAAACTTTCTTTTAATTCCTCTCCAGCTTGGAGTTTGTTGCAACAAACTCCATTAGTTTTGGTATGTTGGACAATCCTACCTAGCGCAGATCCTCCAAGCCGACACGGCAGTCCTCAGAGACAGCGTGAGTATCATTTCCTTGTTTTGTGCGATGATTTCTATGGAGCCGAAAATTCAGATAGTTCTTCAAAAATGGATTCTTCTAAACCCAGTTTTTTCTGTAAATTTTAAATTTTTTTAGAATATTGCCTCATTAGAAGAATATTCATGCCTTCTTTGGCTTGATTGTATTTTTTCCAGGTTTTGTCAATGATGACCAAGTACTGCCTACAATGTAATTGTAATCAGTTAAGTCAAATGAAAGAATTTGTAAAAAATGGAAGTTCATATCTTGCATACTGTATGTTTTTCAATAATTTGATAAATCTTGCATATTTAGTTGAAATTATCAAAGCTGACTTAACCGATTACGATCTGATAGTCTTTGAACGAGATGGCGACAGACTTTACATCAAGACTGGCAAAGAACTGTAATTTTTTGTCCAATCTGTTTGACAGACATCGTCTTTACTACTCTGCCAGAATCAGTGGATTTGCCGTCAGGACAAACACTTCATACGTCTCTAGGCCACACAGTAAAAACGATTAAGAGTTTTTTCGAATAATTTCGTCTAATTCCTTTTTGTACTGCTCCCTGCCAGGAAGGTCGTTTTGTTTGCCAAGTTCGTTGAGTCGCCTTTTTTCTTTCTCAAACAGACCTGCCCTAGCAAGATCCCGGCGCTTTCTCTTCAAGGCGCGATAATACGAAAAGTAAACGGAGTCCAAAATCTCGTCTTTTTGGAATACTTTGGCTACGGTTAGCAAATCGTATATGTAGTCCTTACTTAGACCAAAGTCCCTTGAAACGGCCTCTGTATAGTTGGTTATTTCATAATCGTTCTCAATTGTGTCGTTGAACTTTCGCAGTAATTCCCCCAAGCTCCAGTATAGCGAACTGGGCAAGTCTCGATATTTTTTCTCCTCTTCCGATACGCCGTAGAACAGACTCTTGGCCTTCTCTATCGTATCCAAGTACAGCTGCTTGAACTTTTGCAATTTCCGTTCAGGATTCCCCCCTGAATCAACATAGTGCACCACGTCAATCATCATGCTGATTTTCTTTGTACCATGCATGTCCTCTGTCTGCACAATTCGTACAGGGATTTTGTCAGTCATATCCACACATCGTGAAGGATTTTCTCAAAATAATCGAATGTGGTTACTGCATCCATCTCGGTTTGGTCGTTTTTTGCCTTGATCAGGGATGCAATAACAACCCGTGTTAGGTTATAGTCATAAAGTGAGGAGTTGTTCGCAACCGCTTTTGAGAACGGATGACCGATGTTATAGACAACTGCACGGTTTCCCATGTCCAACCAGCCTTCTCTAGGATCATCTGGAAAATCCTCCGGGATTATCGAGATTCCGCGGGTTTTTCTTGGTTTGGTACTACCAGAAAGTTCGCCCTTTTCGTCTTCAAAATATCCCGAACCTGCCTCGTCGCCACTTGAGATATCTACAGAATTTCCATCGTCACCGTTTTCTCCTGTGACTTGTTGCTGTCCTGGAACTTCCTGGATTATGACATTGCCGTCTTTGTCACGTAGCGTTACATAATGGATCCTAGGGTTGGAGAATGGATTAAGAAACTTCAGATCAGGGTTTTGTAACACCTTATCCAGTCGTTTTGTTAGCTCGTTGACGACTACGTTTGTCTTTGATGAAATGTCCTCGTGTTTGAATATTAGCCCACGCTTATCTAGCTCATCGAAAAACGCCTTTTTGATTGCGCTTCTAACTGCATTGGTAAGTGGTGATTTTTTGAAATTTTCCTTGTTTGCAACCAGCTGTTGGGCAAGAATTGAAACGTCTGCCATGCAACATACACGCCTGTTATTTTCGCCTTTGATCTGATTGGCCCAATCAACTGGCTCATTTTTTATTCTCTTTCCAAATACAGAGTAGACTATGTGACGCTTGTCTTCAGGAATGTCCTCTTTGCTTATCCAGAAATAGTACGGAATTGTCTGCTTTTTGTAAGGTAATCTTTTAAAAAATCTCTCACCTGTAGGACTCCATGGCTGTACTGTATTGCCATTCACCTTAAGTTCCAAGGTTTTTGAGAGTAGCGCAAAATTAAACCAAAACCGTAGCTTTTGCTCAATATTGCTTTTCAGCCACCCAAATCCCTTTGCGCTAATCCTTACTTGATATGAAGTGCCATATTTGTGATGCACTCTACGATGTCCCAACAGTTGCTTAACCGGTACATTAAGACTGGAATCATACTCCACATTGTCTTCACGTCTAAACATTCTGGAAGCCAGCACCTTGCTGTTCTTGCCGGTTATTGTGACAATCTCAGCTTTGTCCCATGCTGCAAGGAAAATCTTTGCACCGACTCCTGCAAACCCTATCCCCTCGCCTTTTGTCTTAGTTGACGAGGATATGGTATGGTAGTTCTCAAAATCCATCGTGTTCATTGGAGGGCCGTCATTTAGAAAAGTAACGTAATGTCCCGAATCATTTTTATCGAAACTTATTTCAATTTTTCTGGCCCCGGCATCAATGCCGTTTGCCACGGCCTCTAGAACAAGCACCTCCTCGTTCGGATACTCGTACATGTCTAAAAGGTTCTTTAAGGTTTGGAGAATTTTGATTGAAAGCGGTTCTGCCATTCTTACTGGTTCTCATAACCATTCTAAAACAATTCCCTTGTTGGCATCCTCTAGTTGTTTTTCAAGAACATAGTCGAATCGCTGGACTTTTGACATCTCTTTGGAATTCCTAGTTCTTACTAGTTCCCATCCCTCTGGGTTGACAAACATTTTGATGTACTCGTCAGGCGGAGGGGCTTGCCGGTCACGTACAGGGTAATCGGTCAAGTCAGCTTTGACAATTTCAACAAATTATGCAAGATTTATCAAATTATTGAAAAATATACCGTATGTAAGCTATGAACTTCTATTTTTTACAAATTCTTTCATGCGACTTGACCGATTACAAACGATCAGCGGTCTTGTGGCTTGAAGTGGCAAACGGCTTTATCCTAGTGTGGAATCATTAGCAATATGGCATTAAAGAATGTAAAACCCGCACTAAACAAGATTGCCAGATCTTTAGGCGAGGTTCAAGATGTCAGAGAGTTTTTATTAAAAAATGCGCGAGAAATTATCGTTCTATGTAGCCGATCAATTATTGCAGTACACAAGGGAGACATCAAAGCTGGAAAAGCAAACTTGAGAAAGGCGGATGTCCTGTTAAAAAAATATAAGAAAAGAGCAACAATGGATTTACGCCGATATCTTGCTACTCCACAACAAGAGTTTGTAGAGGCGGCAGCATTAATTGCAATAGTCGAGAAAAAAGAAATTCCAACAGACAAAAAATTATCGGTAATGCCAGACTCGTATGTCCTAGGATTGCTCGACTGCATCGGGGAGTTAAAGAGAATGGTATTTGATAAGATCAGAATTGGTGATATTGAGGAGGCAACAAGAATTTTTGATGTGATGGAAAATCTGTATCTTAGCCTCTACACATTTTCAATGTACGACAAAGTTGTAAAAGAAGCAAGAAGGAAAATTGATGTCAACAGAATATTGGTGGAGGATGTCAGATCTGCAATCACCGAAGAGAAGAGAAGATCTGATTTAATCAAGGCCCTGCAAGTGCTAAAGAAATGATCTTGGAAATTGGAGATGCGGGCGATGGGATTTGAACCCACGAACTCCTAAGAGACTAGCCCCTCAAGCTAGCGCCTTTGGCCAGGCTGGGCGACACCCGCAATAGAATCTTCTTGCATGGTTTTTATAATCCTTGATTGGGTTTTCTGTTGCATGTTAATTCCTGTCAGATGTTTTACCTGTGGAAGTCTAATTGCTGACAAATTCGATGATTATCAAAATAAAACCAGAGAGGGAAAAGACCCAGCAGAGGTCCTTGATTCGCTAGGAATTGAGAGGTATTGTTGCAGAAGGATGTTATTGACAACTGTTGAGACAATCCAGCAGGTGATTCCGTTCTATGAAGCAATTCAGGAGAGGAAGCAAGAAGTCCAGTATGAGTTAGAGTAGTTTGGCCAAGATTACCTCAATTAAAGGGCGTATCCTATACAACAGCCGAGGTAGCAAAACAATTGAAGTCGACGTTACGTCAGACCGCAATTTTCTAGGAAGAGTATGTGCTCCATCCGGAGCAAGTGTTGGAAAACATGAGGCGGTGAGTTTTCCAAACGGAAGGCCTGAAGACAGCCTCAGAGTCTTAAATGAAAATTCTGAGAAACTGATCGGTCTTGAATCATCAGATCTAAGACAAATCCACGATGTGCTAAAAAAGATGGACGGCACACAGAATTATTCCGGGATTGGGGGGTCGTTAGCCTTTGCAGTAACTATTGCTTCAATGGAATCCGCTGCAAAGGCATCAGATCAACAGTTATTCCAGACATTATCATCTGAATCGTTATTCAAATTTCCATTCCCATTAGGAAATATTTTGGGAGGAGGGGCACACGCAGGTCCCGGAACTCCGGACATACAAGAAGTTCTAATTTGTCCGACAGGTTCAAAAACCATCGAGGATGCAGTCAAAACAAATCTTGCAGTACACAAAGAGTTACAAAAAATATTGCTAAAAGAAGATCCTGACTTTACCAATGGAGACGAGGGCGGGTGGGCGCCAAAATTAAAGAACCGAGAGGCCTTGGAAGTTTCTGCAAAGGCATGTGAGAGTTTAGGATTTACTCTAGGAAAAGAAGTATCGTTGGGAGTCGACTTTGCGTCATCAACGCAATGGAACGAAGAAAAACAAAAGTACGTCTACGAGAGGGCAGGATTTGAGAACACCGCAGAAGAACAGATCGACTTTGTAGCTGACATCATTGATAAATTCAAACTAATTTATGCCGAAGATGCGGTTCACGAAGAGGCGTTTGATGACATGTCAGAGCTGACATCAAAGTTTCCAAACTCACTAGTTACAGGAGACGATCTGACAGTTACAAACAAGAATATTCTTGCAAAGGCAATTGAAAAGAAATCATGCAATGCTGCCATTCTCAAGGTAAACCAAGCTGGAAGTCTTTTTGATGCTTTAGAGTTTGCAGATCTGGCAAACCGAAACAATATCAGATTAATCACGTCACACAGATCAGGCGAATCGACTGACTCACAAATCTCCCATATCGGTCTTGCTACAAAGTCAAAAATACTCAAGGTGGGAGTTGTCGGAGGGGAGAGAGTGGCAAAACTCAATGAATTATTACGCCTATCAGAGCATGATTTAATATGCGGTATGGCAGAGATTTAAAATCGCAATGAGTCAACAAGTAGAAACGGCCAACATCAAAAAGAAGATCCTGTCTACTGGAATCAGAGTAGGAACACAGGTTAAAACAAAATTTATGAAGCCGTTTATCACCAAGGCTAGTCCGGAAGGACTGTACATACTTGACTTGGATATTACATTAGAGAAAATTCAGACTGCTGCCAAATTCATCAACAGACTGGGCACTGACAAACTTATCGTCTGCTCCGGAAGACAGTATGCAGAGACCCCGATTGAAAAGTTCTGTGAGGTTCTAGGCTCAAAGAAATTGCTTGGAAGATTTATGCCAGGTACACTGACCAATCCCTCACTTCCATATTACATTGAACCTAGGTTGGTTCTGGTTTCAGATCCTCAAGCTGATGAACAAGCTGTCACCGAAGCAACAAATGCAGGGATTCCGGTAATCGGAATCGCAAACACGGACAATATTACATCCAAACTTGACGTGGTTATCCCGGCAAATAACAGGGGCAGAAAAGCTCTTGCAACAGTTTACTGGTTACTGGTGCGTCAAATCCTTATTGAAAGGGGAGAACTAGATAATGATGATGATGAACCGATGAAGTACGAAATTGATGACTTTGAAACAAAGATTACCGAAGAGGAAATCCAATAGTTGATTTTCATTCTAGAGCATACTTGATATCCAAATCATCAGCTCCTGGCAAGGTAATTCTTTTTGGAGAACATTTTGTAGTCTATGGGGTCAAAGCTGTTCTTTGTGCAATAAACAAAAGAGTCTTTGTGACTGCTGAGACAATTGACGAGGAAAAAATAATTATCGAGTCAAACATAGGGAATTTGAGATTAGGCAAAAACAGAAACATTAGTGAGATTGATTCGCCTCTCAAACCATTTTATTTTCTTGCAGACAAATTACTAAAAGAGCAATCCAAAGCTTTGGGAGCGAAAATTTCAATCAGATCGGAAATACCTGTGGGCGTTGGCCTGGGATCATCATCGGCCTGCTGTGTTGCAGGGGCAGGGGCGATTTCAGGATTATTTTCAAAGAAGACAAAAGATGAGGTTTTGGACCTTGCAATAGACGCAGAAAGGACCATCTTTAAAGATACGTCAGGTGCTGACTGCACGGTATCGGCACATGGTGGAATAATGACATATGATAAGACAGGCTTTACAAGGATAGGATCCGAGCCTGATTTTCAACTCGTCATATCAAATTCCAACATCGAACACTCAACAGAGAAAGTTGTCAGAGAAGTGCAAAGATTCAAAGACCAAAATCAAGGGGAGTTTGCAGGGCTGTGTTCTAAAGAATCTGAGTTAGTCAAAGATGTTTTGGAAATATTCAAGGAAGAGGAGGAGGAGGAGTCCAAGAAGATCACAAAGTTAGGTGAAAAAGTCATCCAAAATCAAAAGTTTTTAGAAACCATAGGAGTTTCAAATGGCACATTAAGGAAGATGGTAGAGATCGGCAACAAAACATCATTTGGTTCAAAGATTACAGGCGCTGGCAGCGGCGGATGTGTCTTCTCTCTGACTAACGAGAAAAATACGGAAGAAACTCTAAATGAATTCAAGGATAAAAATTATGAGTGTTTTTCAACAGAGATTGACTCTCAGGGACTAGATACTTTTTAATGAACTAGATAATTTGTACATCATGATTCTCATCAAGCTGGGAGGCTCAGTCATTACCAATAAGAGAAGGGCCCTCTCACCTAGAAGAAAGGCTATTGATGACATTGTCAAAAACCTCAAAAAAATTGACGAGCCACTAACCATTGTTCATGGGGGAGGATCATACGGTCATTACTGGTCGGTAAGATACGACATGCATACAAAAGAGAGAAGGTATGATCCTAGGGGAGTGTCAATTGTAAAAAATTCAATGATAGAATTGAACAAAATAATATTAGATTCAATGGTTAAGAACGGATTGTTTCCATACTGCTTACCTCCAACTGATTTTATGACAGGAAACAGAACAATTGCAAAAAAAGTCAAGGAGATACAAAAAATTGCAAAATCAGGCATGATTCCAGTCACATACGGTGATGCGCTATGGTATGGCCAGAATAAGACATACATCTTGTCAGGAGACAAGATTATGACACATCTAGCAAAAACTCTGAGGCCAAAACTAACGATCTTTGCATTAGATGAAGACGGGCTATACTCTGATCTTAAATCAAGAAGACTAATTGAGGAATTAAAAGGGGAAAGACCGCCGATTTCTGATGGGAACAGGATGGATGTCACCGGAGGAATGGCAAGAAAGGTAGAGGAGGCAACAAAGATTGCAAAGACGGGATTAAGGGTATTTTTTGTCAACGGGAACAAGCCTGAACGGATTGTAAAAGCTGTTAAAAAGAAGACATTTCAAGGAACACTGTTTAAAGTAAACTAAAATGTCCGAAGAATTTGTCATCCTGGTTGATGGAAATGATAATCCCATAGGAAAAGAAGAAAAAGTAAGGTGTCATTTGCCAAATGGAAAGCTTCATCGAGCATTTACTGCATTGCTGTTTGACAATGATGGAAGGCTGGTTTTAACAAGAAGGGCAAAAGAAAAAATGTTATGGCCGGGATATTGGGACGGAACATTTGCAAGCCATCCCAGAGAGGGAGAGACGTATGTCTCGTCCGGAGAGAGAAGAATGCCAGAAGAGTTGGGGATTGGCGGGAAATTGGATTATTTGTACAAGTTTGAGTATCATGTCTCTTACAAGGATGTCGGTTCGGAGAATGAAGTTTGCGGAACGCTGATCGGCATTACGGAAGGGGCTGAAAAATTGCAAAAGATTGAAGGTGAGATTGACGGGATAAAATTAATTTCTGCAAAAGACCTGCTTTTGGAAATCAGGGAAAAACCGGAAATCTACTGTCCATGGATGTTAATTGCACTTGAATTTTTGGGAAGAGCCGACGAGTCCACGCTCAAAAAATATGGAGATGCATTATCTGCCTGGATTAGCGGCGAGATGCATGAGGCTGTACTAGAAGCAATTAATTTACATCTGGCTGAGGATAAATGGAGATTCATAAATGAAGAAGACTAGACGTATTGAAAAAAATGCAGAGATTGTAAACAGGCACCTATTTTCAAAATTAAAGGGAAATCCAAAAAAGCTCTACGATGCGGCAGGACACCTTATCATCCACGGCGGGAAAAGACTAAGGCCGTTTATGGTAATTCAAAGCTGTCAAATTCTCAATGGAAAAACATCTGATGCGATGCCGGCTGCAAGCGCAGTTGAAATGATTCACAATTTTACATTGGTTCATGATGACATCATGGACAATGATGAAATGAGGCACGGGGTTCCCACCGTTCATAAAAAATTTGGCGTGCCGATTGCAATCTTGGCAGGAGATGTGTTGTTTTCCAAGGCGTACCAGACAATAACGGATTCAAAACTGTCACCTGACACAACGGCTCGCCTTGTATCAAGGATGGCCAGAGCGTGCGTAGATGTTTGCGAAGGGCAGCTACTAGATGTAAAGATGGCCGAAGAAAAGAGGATGCCGTCTCAGGAAGACTATGTAACAATGATTGGAAAAAAGACCGCCGCACTGTTTGATGTCTCATGTGCGATGGGGGCAATCTGTGCAACGAACAAAACGAAGGACATCTCAAACCTGTCATCGTTTGGAAGGAATCTAGGAATTGCATTTCAAATCACAGACGATCTGATCGGAGTGATGGGAGACTCAAAAATTACCAAAAAGCCCGTAGGAAATGATCTAAGAGAGGGAAAAAAGTCGCTGCCCATCTTGATGGCAATCAGGGCAGCAAAAGGAAGGGAGAAAGAAACAATCCTAAAGGCATTTGGAAATCCAGGCATCTCAAGAAGAGATTTGGATAAGGCAGTAGGAATTGTTCGTTCCCTAGGCATAGAGGAGAGTGTAAGAAGGCAGGCTCTAAAATACGCATCAAAGGCTGAAAAGTCATTATCAACATACGCAGGTTCGGCAAAAGATGACCTAATTGCATTGTTGGATTTTGTAGTAAGGAGAAGTGTCTAATGACACCCAATTACAGTTAGTATAAAAAAGCCTGAATCGTCATCGGCTACAGGAGCTAGAATGATGGATGACGAAATTAAAAAAGAGATCCGAAAAATGGCGCTTCAAAATGCATTTGAATACGGGGGACAGACACATGATAAGATAATTCTGGGAAAAATTTTAGGGAGCAAGCCGGAATTTAGAACAAAAATAAAAGAGATCTCAGATGTAATCTCAGAAACTGTTTCCTCTGTAAATCAGCTATCGTCTGAAGAACAACGAAGTGAAATTGAAAGGGAGTTTCCAGAGGCGTTAAAGCCAAAAGAAAGGGCTGTAGAAAAGGAGGAGGCAGGATTGCCTGAGCTTCCGGGAGCCAAACATGGAAAGGTGATCACAAGATTTCCACCCGAACCAAACGGATATCCACATATTGGACACGCAAAGGCAGCCATCATAAATTCCGAATATGCAAAGATGTATGGGGGAAAGTTCATCCTAAGAATGGATGACACCAATCCGGAGACAGAGAGAATGGAGTACCATGCTGCCATCAAAGTAGGATTGGAATGGCTCGGAATAGAATTTGATCAGGTCAAAAGTACGTCTGATGACATGGAGATATTTTATGAAAAAGGAATAAGGCTGATAAATTCAGGAAAAGCATACGTATGCACCTGCAAAAGGGAGGACATTAGTAAGAACCGAAGGGAAAGAAAGGCCTGTAAATGCAGTTTTGAAGATGTTGAAAAGAACAATAAGAATTGGAACAAGATGAATGAGAGATTCAAGCCGGGAGAAGCCATTGTCAGATTCAGGGGGGATATGAAGGCAGACAACGCCGTAATGAGAGATCCCGTGTTATTTAGAATAATTGATGAGAGACACTATACTCTTGGGGACAAGTACAGAATCTGGCCTAGTTACGATATGGCAGTAGCAATCGAGGATAGCATTGACGGGGTGACGCATGCATTTCGTTCAAAAGAATTTGAGCTAAGAAGGGAGCTAATAGATGCAATTTTAGACGCATTGGGAATGAGAAAACCGCACCAAGGCTTTTTTTCAAGATTGGAATTCAAAGGAATGCCCATTTCAAAGAGAGTTATCAAGCCGCTAATCGAGGAAGGAAAAGTATCCTGGTATGATGATCCAAGGCTTCCAACGTTGGAAGCCTTGCGTCGTAGGGGAATAAAGCCCGAGGCAATTAGAAGATTCATCATGTCATTAGGATTGACTAAAGCAAACACGCTTGCCCCATTTGATGCGTTAGAAGCCTTCAATAGAAGATTTGTTGACGCGTCAAGTAAGAGGTTGTTTATGACAAGTCACGCAAAAAAGCTGACCGTAAATAATTTGCCACTTACGGCAGTCGAAATTCCAAATCATCCTGTAAATGATATGGGTAAAAGAAGGGTTGAGATAAACTCGCATTTTTACATTTCCGGAGAGGATGCAGTGGCAATTAAAGATGGCATGCAGATCAGACTGTTAGGACTAGGCGATGTTGCAATTACAAAGATCGGCTCTGAATTTGAGGGTAATTTTGTAGGCGAGGGGGGCACGGCAGACATTCCCAAGATTCAATGGGTATCGCAAAAGAATGCACATGAAATCAAGATGATCATTCCAAAGACACTGTTTGAAGGAGAAGAATTCAACGAAGATAGTTTGGAGGAATTAGACGTTTATACTGAGCCGCACTATCTGCAATTAAAGGAAGGAGAAGAGATTCAATTTGTTAGATTTGGATATTGCAGAAAGGATTCACAAAGCCAAGCCATTTTTACACACAAGTGATTGGTCATGAAAATTGCACGGTTGTCATATGAGAATAATGAGACATATGGATTTGTCAAGGGGGGCAAGGTTGCCACAAAAGAACAGATCACGTATGCTACAGGCGTTCCAATTCCCCAAAATGTAAAAGATTTTTTGTTTGATGGGTGGTATGACGAGATTAAAGCCAAGTCTGACGAGCTGTCATATGAGGAGGAACTCTCAAAATTTAAAATTTTGCCACCAATTCCAAATCCAAATAAGATTATTTGCCTAGCATTCAATTATGTTGATCATGCCAAAGAACAGGGGTTAGAGGCCCCAGAAGATCCTGCACTGGTAATCAAACCTCGAACTGCACTAAACGGTACAAACTCAGAGATCATCTGCCCGGATTTTGTAACACAGTTAGACTACGAAGTCGAACTGGCATTGATCGTTGGAAAAAATTGTAAGAATGTCTCAATAAAGGAGGCTCCAAACATGATTTTTGGATATATGGTATTCAACGATGTTTCTGCAAGGGACATTCAGTTCAAAGACAGGCAATTTACAAGAGGAAAGAGTTTTGATTCATTTGCACCATGCGGGCCATGGATTACAACTGTAGATGAGATCAAAGACGCACAGAGCCTAAGATTGACGACAAAGATCAATGGCAAGATCAGGCAGGATTCGTCTACTAGTAACATGTTTATTAAGATTCCAGAGATAATTGCTAAAATTTCCAAAGTAATGACTCTCGAAAAAGGAGACATAATCTCAACAGGAACGCCGGCCGGGGTAATGTTAAACAAACCTGATGCAGTATTTCTCAAGGACGGAGATAAAATAGAAATGGAGATAGAGAACTTGGGCAGGCTTTGCAATACGGTCAGAATTACACGATCAGATTAAACATGTGGTATACGTAGTGTTTATGTTAGATAGCTGCTCATCTTGACGGGCCTGACCTCGCCGTTATCCAGCATTGTACGTATCGACTCCTTTATCTCCTCCGTATTCCCACAGCCTGTTGCCGGTGCCCTTGCGAATCATGCGCCACTGTATTTCCACCAGGTTGAACTCCAGCGTGTACGGAGGAAGGTATTCAGGCACGACACCGCCTCTTGATCATCAAGATGTTTTTTTTACCGCAGTCGATTTGTGGTAGACTGCGTTGTCAAGGTATATCAGGATCCTGCCGAATCTTTTACGCAGCTCCTCCAGGAACCCGATAAAGCTCCCGCTGCCTGCCCTGTCTGCAAACCGGCAGACAAACCTCCCTGTGCAACGCGCCAAACGAGTGGAACCTTTTTCCTGACAGGCTGACAGGTGTCGTCACCGGCATGCCGACCGGGTACCACCCGTTCCGGGTGTTCCACCATATGATGTGGGATGCCTCGTCAAGGGCATGGCCGTGTATCCCCTTGCGGCATGGTGTCTCACCTCCCTTCTAGCTTTTTTTTAAACGCCGTTTGTGCGGATTTTGAGGCTGGCTTTGGGTGTCTTGGCCCCGGCCTGCGCGAGAGGAGAAGCCCATCCTGTGCAGTATGTCGTATATGCTGACTACAGCATACTCTACTCCGAACCTTTTCCTGATATGCGCTGCCAGCAGCGGCGCCGTCCACAACGACGAGGCAAACCCGCACCTGTCGGGGCCCGCAATCAGGTCTGCGCGCAGCTGCTCCATCTGCCCTGGTGTGAGCTTGCATGTCGCGCCTGGCCTTGTCTCGTCATATATGCCGCCAAGGCCGTCCCTTACAGCCCGTCCCAGCCAGTCGCGTATGGTAGAGTACGGCTTGTTAAGGGAGGCAGCTATGGCGTACACTGACATT
>RKRY01000049.1 GCA_007571135.1 Candidatus Nitrosopumilus sp.
ACAGGATATAAAGGTACCGTACTATACGGTAACAGGCTCAGGCACAAACACCAAGATTCATGCAAGAGTTAGAAGAATGGCAATCTAATCAGTTTAAATAACAAACCAGACTGACTTTGTTTATGGGTGAACACCTTTGGGTACTCTCGACCAAACATAGTACGCCTAGAACTGACTGAGAACCAGTTTCAGATATACAACAGGATTTCTAGAAATTACAGGCACTCTTTTCTCTTTGAATCGTTAACCGGACCGGAAGTTCTAGCTGAAACGTCAGTAATGGGATTTGATCCAAAAGGGATCATCAGGGGGTATTCAGACAGAGTAGAAGTCGTCTCAAAGGACAGGACGGAGACTATTCGAACAAAGGATCCATTCTCAGAAATAAGGAAGATGCTAAAAAAATCAGATGAACAAAGTTACCGGTACCTTGGAGGTGCAGTAGGAGTGGTAAACTATGATGCCATAAGACTGATCGAGGACATTCCGGATTCAAATTCCTCAGTACAGCCACTTATGGAATTTGGAATATACGATGACGGGATACTGTATGATAACCTGCATAAAAAATTGTTTTATTTTTATTATGATGAAAACCGGTTTGAGCGGTTTAAAATTTCCGAAGACAGTTTTGGGGAATATAACGCGACAAAAGTCATTCCAAATTTGAATAGCGCGCAATTTGCAGAAATGGTAGACAGGGCAAAAAAGTACATTCATGATGGAGACATATTTCAGGTTGTGCTGTCAAGAAAATTTGCATTTGAATCATCAGGGGACGATTTGACATTATACAAAACCCTGAGAAGGCTTAATCCCTCGCCATACATGTACCACTTGAAACAAGGCCAAAAAACTGTCATCGGGGCATCCCCAGAAATGCTGGTTCGAATCACCAATGACAGGGTCGAAACATTCCCCATTGCGGGGACGCGAAAGATTACCGGCGATGAAGAGAAAAACAGGAGGTTGGCAAGGGAACTGATGGATGATAAAAAGGAACTGGCAGAACACACAATGCTGGTGGATTTGGGAAGAAACGACATTGGAAGGGTGTGTAAATTCGGAACCGTTCATCCCGAATCCCTGATGCAGATAAGGCGGTTCAGTCACGTACAACATATCGTCACCCACATAGTTGGCAGTTTGGCCCCGAAAAATGACATGTTTGATGGATTCAGGGCGGTCTTTCCGGCAGGAACTGTCTCGGGAGCGCCAAAGGTAAGGGCCATGGAGATCATAGACGAGTTGGAAAATGAGGCCAGAGGCCCATATGCCGGGGCCGTAGGGTATTTTTCATATAACGGATGCTGTGATTTTGCAATTGCCATAAGAAGCATCTTTATCAAAGACGGCAGGGGATTTGTGCAGTCCGGGGCAGGAATCGTTTCAGATTCTATTGCAGAAGACGAGTTCAAAGAGACGGAACACAAGGCAGAAGCCATGCTGCAGTCATTAAGGGAGGCATCAAATTGAAATTTTTGATCATTGATAATTATGATTCGTTTGTCTTTAACATAGCCCAACACCTGGGAGAGATGGGGGTGGATTCAGATGTGATAAGAAATGACAAGATCACGTTAGGGGAGATAAAAGGCGCAAGTTATGATGCAATAATAATTTCCCCAGGCCCCGGAACTCCCGAGGATAAGAAATATTTCGGAATATGTGGTGATGTAATCAAGAGCATGGGAAAGGAGACTCCCATACTAGGGGTCTGCCTGGGACATCAGGGAATCATCCATGCATTTGGAGGCAGGGTAACAAACGCAGGATGTGTAATGCATGGAAAAACAAGCCCGATAAACCACGAAGGCACGGGATTATTTAAGGATGTAAGGAATCCGTTTAGGGCGACAAGATACCATAGCTTGGTGGGAGACAAAACGGTAGTCCCAAAAGTTCTAAAAGTCATGGCCACTGCAGCAGATGATGGAGAGGTCATGGCAATCAGGCACAAGGAATTTCCAATTGAAGGGGTGCAATTCCATCCGGAATCAATCATGACAGAAGACGGCAAAATGATTCTAAAAAATTTTGTAAATCAGGTAAGGGCAAGGCGGCCGCGATGATGGTGTGGTGGTGGCGGTGGCGGTGATGATGACGACGATCTCAGAGATAATTGGGAAACTGCAGGAAAAGACGGATCTTGGCCACGAAGAGATCAACTATGCCATGACATGCATTCTTTCTGGCAATACGACACTGGAGGAGAACATGGAATTTTTATCAAGTCTTGCAGACAAGGGGGAGACAGATGATGAATTGCTCGGCATGCTAGACAAGATGCAGGAGCTGTCGCTAAAAATCGGGCCCGAAACAGGCGTGGAAGTCATTGACATGTGTGGTACCGGTGGAGACAGGCTGCAGACATTCAACATATCAACAGCGGCATCATTTGTAGTGGCAGCTGCCGGAGGAAGGGTGGCAAAGCATGGGAATCGCTCAAGCTCGGGGGCTTTAGGCAGTGCGGATATTTTTGAGTATTTTGGGTACGATCTGGACCAAGAACCAGTCAAGATTGCCAAGACATTAGAAAAACACAATATCTGTTTCATGTTTGCACAGAAATTTCATCCGGCAATGAGGTGTGTAGGTCCCGCAAGAAGGCAGATAGGAAGAAAAACCGCGTTTAACCTGTTAGGTCCGTTGTCAAACCCGGCAAATGTAAAAAATCAGCTAGTCGGAGTATTCTCAACGGAGTACCTAGACAGGCTTCCTGCCATTCTAAAGAGAAGGGGGGCCAGAAACATCATGACGGTTCGCTCCAATGACGGAATGGACGAATTTTCGACTAGCTCAGCCAACAGGGTATGCACCCTAAGAGACAACAGAATTTTGACAAGCACGATAGATCCTGAAACTCTGGGGCTGCATAAATCAAATATCAGGGACATTCAAATTTCGACAAGGGATGACGCAATTGACGCGTTTGTCGGAGTCTTAAACAACACAGCAAACAAGGCGATGATTGAAACCTGTGCCCTGAATGCGGCAGGGGGTTTGATTGTTGCAAACAAGGCATCAGGCTTTGAAGAAGCAGTTCAGATTGCATTAAAAACAATTGACAGCGGGGCTGCCTTTAGATTATTAGAGAACTTTGTCCAAGACACAGGAGACATTTCAAGGCTAAGGGGGATTGTGCATGGCTAGGAATATTTTAAGAAAACTGGTAAGCAATTCCCAAGCATCCATAGATGATGGGACGTATGACGTAGATGCAGATCTTAAAAGATCAAGCATGGACCTTGTTCAAACAATCAATTTGAATACGCACCCGACCCTACTGACTGAAATCAAGTTTGCATCACCGTCAATGGGCAAGATTAGAACAATCTCGGATCCGGCAAGCATAGCAAGGCAGATGATCTCCGGAGGCTCAAAGGCGCTCTCGGTTCTGACACAGCCTCACTTGTTTAACGGTTCACCGGAATACTTTATCAAAGTCAGGAAGGCAGTAAATGTTCCCTTGCTGATGAAGGACATCATGATCGACAAGATCCAGATTGATGCCGCGGAAAAAATCGGGGCGGACTACATATTATTAATACAGTCCTTGTTTGATAACGCGTTTCTGGATGAAATTGACGAGTTTATCGATTACGGACACAAAAAAGGGTTGGGGGTACTGCTCGAGGTTCACACAAGAGAGGAATTCAGAAATGCGTCAGAGACCGGCGCGGATCTTATCGGAATCAACAACAGGGACCTGGATACGCTGGAGATCGATCTCGGGACAACTCAAAGGGTTCTTGAGAATTTTGATGGTTCACGTCCGATTCTGTCTGAAAGCGGGATTGAGACGCCAGAAGACATCTGTTATTTGAGAAGATGCGGCGCCAAGGCATTCCTGATTGGATCAAGCATCATGAAAAGTGGCAACATTGAAGAACAGGTAAGGAGGTTGGTAAAGGCATATTGAGATACCCTAAGGACGGCAGATTCGGGGAATTTGGCGGAAGATTCATTCCAGAGACACTGGTTCCAGCCGTAGAAGAGCTGGAAGAAAATTATCTGAAATTTAAGAACGACAAGGAATTCAAGGCAGAGTTGGACTATTACCTCAGAGTCTATGCCGGAAGGCCCACCCCGTTATACTATGCAAAAAATCTCTCAGAAAAACTGGGCGGTGCCAGAATATATCTAAAAAGAGAGGATCTGCTTCATGGAGGAGCGCACAAAATCAACAACACGTTGGGCCAGGCCCTTCTTGCAAAAAAGATGAGAAGGAAGAGGATCATCGCAGAGACAGGGGCAGGACAGCACGGGGTTGCAACGGCAATGGCGTGTGCCGCACTTGGTATGAAGGCGGAGGTGTACATGGGATCCAAGGATACGATTCGTCAAAAACTCAACGTATTTAGAATGAATCTGCTCGGGGCCCAGGTGCACCCGGTAGGTTCAGGCTCAAGGACACTCAAGGATGCCATCAATGAGGCAATCAGGGACTGGATTGCAAACGTGGAGACGACATACTATCTTCTAGGCTCAGCTGTAGGCCCCCACCCATATCCGGTAATGGTGCGGGATTTTCAAAGTGTGATCGGAGAGGAGATAAGATCACAGATGAGAGGAATTGGCAGGACGCCGGACATCGTAATTGCCTGCGTTGGAGGAGGTTCAAATGCAATCGGGACATTTTGTCCGCTAGTGGAGACGGATGCAGAAATTATCGGGGTCGAAGCTGCAGGACGCGGGCTAGAGTCAAAAAAACACTCAGCAACACTGTCAGCAGGAAGCAGGGGGGTTCTTCACGGAATGATGACGTATTTGCTGCAGGACAAGGATGGTCAGATTGCAAAAACGCACAGTATTTCTGCCGGATTGGATTATCCGGGAGTGGGGCCAGAACATTCCTACCTTAAGGATTCAAGGCGGGTAATGTATCATGCTGCAACAGACGGTGATGTAGTTGATGCATTTTTGATGCTGACAAGGACAGAGGGAATCATTCCCGCATTAGAGTCCGCACATGCAGTCGCATGGGCAATCAAGGTTGCAAGAAGAAGAAGGAGATCAGAATCAGTCGTCGTGACGCTTTCTGGCAGGGGGGACAAGGACGTCGAAGAAGTGCAGAACTATTTGAACAGAAATGTCAAGGATTGAAGAAAGGTTCGCAGAACTAAACCAGAGGGATCAAAGGGCGTTGATTGCGTACGTTATGGCAGGATACCCAAATGAAGAAGCGACACTGGCCACAGTAAGGGGACAGGTCAGGGGGGGAGCAGACATCATAGAGCTGGGTTTTCCATTCTCAGACCCATTGGCAGACGGCCCGGCGATCCAAAACGCAGGCACTGTTTCGCTTAGAAAAGGGGCCAAAACTGGCAAGTTCTTTAACATGGTAAAAAGGATCAGAGAAGAGACAGAGATTCCGCTAGTATTGATGACATACACCAATATTCTGTATCGGAGAGGATTTTCAGAGTTCATAGCAGACGCAAAAAGGGCCGGAATTGACGGGTGTATCCTCCCCGACATGTCCATTGAGGAATCAGGAGGATACCTCAGGGCAGCAAAAGATCATGTGGATACGATTTTTCTAGTCTCGCCAAATACCAGCAGTGCTAGGATTAAGAGGATTGCAAGGGCATCATCTGGATTCCTGTATCTTGTTGCAGTGTTTGGAACCACAGGAGTCAAGACAGGGGTTAAAAGATACACGCTAGACGCAATTAAAAAAGTAAAAAGACAGACCGGGGGGAGGATTCCAGTCGGGATCGGATTTGGAGTCTCAACCCCACAGGATGTAAGGGAGTACGTCAAGGCAGGCGCAGATGCGGTAATTGTCGGCAGTGCATACCTGAAGATAATTGAAGACACTCCAGAAAGGCAGTTGGAGTCAAGGATCTATTCATTTACAAAACAGCTGAAAAAAGAGACAGTTCCAGATTAATCCGTCAGAGAAGGGTGACCGGATGCGTGAACTGCAACCGGGAACTGATTCCTCAACGGCCACCATTCTAGATGTTCTCATAGTAATATTGGATGTGAGAAATAAAAGAATAATGCCTGGAAATCCTAAAACACGTTAAAAAAATCCGGTGAAACCCTACATCTGTAGGAATTGCATCAGAAGACAGATAGCTTAAAGCGGGCCAGAAACATGCCGGAGAGTAGGCCGGCACCCAGAATTCCAGCTGCAAAAAGTCCGAATTCCGGTATGACGTAGGTGCCCATAATCTTGATCTCTTTTGCGTGTGGCTCGATTGGGATCGTCAATTTCAAACCAGAAGAGGTCTCTTCGGTTGTAAAATCAGTCATGGTCCCATCAACCCAGACGGTGTTGGGATTTTCGATCAGTTCGGCTGGCAGAACCAAGGCAATCTGATCATTTAGGGTATCGCCAGAAATAGCAAACGTGATCGTGCGCTCATCGGGATTGATTTGAACATCGTGTCGGAGACTTGTATCCAAGACGTATTTTACATCAAGGCCCATTCCGTCACCGACAAAATCCGAACCTACTCCATCAATTGATCGGATATTGTCCGAGTTCCTTTCGGCAACATGTACGATTCCAGTCATGAAGGGATGGATGCTGCAAAAATAATGGTAATCTCCAATTTTATCGAATTTTTGAATGTGTGATTTTCCCGCAGTAAAGAACCCGCTATCAAATACTCCATCCGGTACAAATTCGCCGGATTGAAAACTCGCTGCAGTTACAGAAGTGACGGTATGAAATGCGGTGTCAGTATTTTGCCATTCTACAGAATCACCGGGATTGACAGTGATTATTCCGGTAGTCACGCCAGTGGCATCTTCAGACCAGAAAAACGGGGCACCGGGATCAGATGCGCCAAAAGGTATGGCTATCCGGTATTTGTCAGCAAAAGCAACACCATCAGATACAAGTGCAGTCAGGAGTAGGACCGGCAGTACTAGCAAGAGTGAGCGCACAGTATAATTTAATGCGGCCCATATTTCAATCTCATGATCGCCGGCCTTATAGAAATCACCAGTTTTTCATCGTTTTGCCGATCCTGTAGGATCAAATGATCAATGAGAGATGCCCGGGGGCATTCCTGCCAATGGATCAGTAATTGTGAATTGGATGCAGGACTCGGATGGCTTTCATGAAGTCAAGGTTGGAAAGACAGTATAAGATATTGAGGAGTCACGGCATG
>RKRY01000066.1 GCA_007571135.1 Candidatus Nitrosopumilus sp.
GATTAAACCATGCAATATGACATATGTCCTGTGATCCATACGTTTTGATCAGTCTTTGTTGATAAAATGATAAGTGGTTGTCAATCGGGATCACTACGGCAGTATAGTTGTTGTATCTTGTTTCGTATTCGGACTAGTCGGCACTAGGATCCTGTCAATACAATTCAGAATCCCAAATGGAGTTTGAATCCCGATACGAATCATTGGAAATGCGTTTAACTGCATCTAGTCAAACCCCTTTCTTCCACGCAAGACATCTGCATTCAAAGTTCTAGTCTTGTCTGTTAATTCAAATGTCAGATTATCAGATTCTGGTTCCTTGTTGCTATTTGTGTAAAGGGTCCCATATCGTGATTACTAATCAAATATCGGTACAAAGCGGCATTCAGAAATGAACTATCTCCAGAATTTTCTTTGGCAGTGTCCCATAATCAGAATCTGGTTCTGATACCACATACAGGATGTCGTCATTAATTATCACGCTAATTGCCAGCGCCCTTTTACGGGAGGCCATTGCAAAGTTTACGGGTCCCAACTGTTCATCGAAATCCTTTCTCATTTTGACACGCAATGCAAGTTCCATGAAGATCATCTCATCGTCTTTTTCGTTTTCAAGCGGCTCGACATCTTCCTTCATGCCACCTGCAACCAGTCTGCCTCTCTCGTTAATGATGCCGGCAAATCTAATTTTGTGGTCGATAGACAAGATGGTGTTACAAATTTTTGCATAGTCATATATTTTGCCAGACAAGTTTACCGCAACTTTTATGATCAACTCATTTATATCTTTAAATTCAGACTGAGGATTAATTTTATGACGTGAGTTTTTTTACAATGTCAAGAAACTCGTCTTTAGGAATTGGCGGAATCTTCATGATCTCCAAGTTTTCAGAAACGTGCTCTGACGACTTTTGGCCGACTAGCGGGGCCAGGACCCCGGGAGATGAGCGGATGAACTGGATGGCTCTCAAAGACGGTTTCATGTCAACAAACTCTGGTAGCACGCCGGGTTGCAAAAGTCTTCCTTGCATAAATGGTACACTGGTAAATACGCCCAGATTCAATCTTGATGCGGCATCTAATGCAGAGACGTCATCAGGGCCAAATGTCTGAGTTTTGCCAAGCAGTGCCTGATCATAATGCATGTTAAATGGCAACTGGATAAACTTAAAGCCGTGATTCTCCCCACCCGCTGACTTTGCCATCTCAACGACATCCTCTAATGAAAGATACTGGGGGTTTTCTTTTGGAACCCGGAAGCATTCCCAAGTAGCCATTCCATAAAATTTGATCTTTCCCTCCTCGCGTTTTTGTTCATATAACTCAAAGACGCATTGCAGGTTTTTCAGAAATGTTTCCCTAGGAACATCTTTGATTTGACCCTCAACTGCGTTATGTAGATACATCAAGTCAACAGTTTCAAGATCCAAATTTTTCAGACTTTTATCTAGTTGATCAGACAGGTATGGGGTTGTCATGCAGTGATATCCTGACGTGATGTCGCCTTCTTTGATGATTCCCCTCTGAGTATATTCTTGCTTTACGTATTCCCAAAACCCTAATTGTATATCAGCATCATTTGTGAGATATCCATTTTTTGTACTGATGAAAATTTCATCTCGAGAAATTTTTTCTTCCTCGATTAGCTCTTTTAGGGCCTTTCCAACAGAGCGCTCTGCCTTTTGAGATCGATAGTTGATTGCAGTGTCAACTACGTTAATCCCCGACTCGATTGATTGTTTTACTGCATTAGTTACCAGTACGTCTGTCTCATTTGTGGGATCACCGAGGTAAGTTCCAATACCGACGTTTGCTAGGATCAAGTCAGCAAAATTTCTAAAATTAGCCTCATTTATGCCGGATTTTGAGGCAAATCTTTTTGTTCCTTCAAAAGTTGCAAATCCAGAGATCATGCAATATTTTCTAGGATGTCAAATTTATGTCTAAGTCGGCATGGAGAAGCTAACAAAGAAGCTCGCTATAAAAAGGGCTCCGGTAATCCTGCCAAACATCAGTGTTGATGACATGTACGGAATCAGTTCCCTTACAGACGAGTGGTGTTTTTGCAGGCCAATCCCAGATTTTACCATCAATGGGATCGTAACAAGACAGATCAGGGATGCAGTTGGAAATAAGCCCAAGGATGCGCCAGTTATGATTACTGCGTACGAGACGAGTGGAAAGAACCAGATTAATTTTGAAGCAGTTTCTTTTCCCACAACAATCACCAGAGTCTTCCTTCCTTTAGACTTGTCTGCATCGTGATCAGGGAATGAGGCAACGAAGAGAACAATGGCAGACAGAGATCCAACTGCTGCCCCGGCCATTGTTGCTTCAGCTGTTAATTGATCAGATTGGATAAAATAAGTGCCAAGTACGATCATTGATCCTTTGACTGCTACAAAAAATTCGCCTAAACCAGAGTCTACAATCTTTGTCGAATAAAAATATATTGAAAGTATTGCAAAACCCAAAATAACTGCAATAATTATTCCGTCTGTTAAGACAAAGTATCCACCAATTACCGAGCCAATTATCAGAAATGCAATACCTGTCCTATACACCGATGACGGTTTGAGCAGGCCTTCTGGCAGCACGCCGGTACCGCCACTCATTTTTGTCTTTGGTGTATGAGTGTCAATTCCCCTCTTAAAATCCCAAAAATCATTCAGTAAATCAACACTTGCATGGAGTGCCATGACTCCTGCAAATGTCAAGAGACCGTCAAGAACATCAAATGAGTTATGCTGCCACCAATTCATAGACAGTCCAACTGAAACTGCAATGACCGAGGCCAAAAGAAATCTAACTCGGATGACGCGAAGCCAAACAGACAACATCATATTCTAGGATAGTTTTTCTGTATAATATTCATGAGATTTTCTGGGATTTGTTTATATCAAAAAACCTCAAAATCAGGGCATGAAGATAGGGAATCCTCCCGAATCTGAGAGAATGGTCAGGCTCAAAATTAAAATTCATTGTACAGAATGCGGCAAACGTGTGCCAGGAGGAGTACAAACGGGTGAGGAGTATGGCAGATCTTTGGAATTTCAGAAGGATGTCAAAAGATTAAAAGAAAATTACCTGTGTGGGATTTGTAGAGATAAGAAAAGGGTTCAAAAGTAGATGCCAGGCCAATGTTGTGCTTTTATGATTCGCTCCAAAATTCATTTTACGTGTAGTGACTTGGTCTAAAATTGGAACACAACAAATAGTATGCTCTAACCAAGTAGTCTATCAAGATGTTCCAGTGTGTAACCTAGACACTACGCTAGTGACGCGTCTGACAGTATTTGAATATCGCCTTGCACATGACATCAATAGGGGTTTGTGACATTCCACTGGAGGATCACTGTATGTGTCGCGGTATGGCCGTGGTTGCAACCGCTACGTTACAGCATACTTCTTATTGTAGTCCTTCTGACCACCACCGCCACCCTCTCCTCTCCTATCCTATCCTCTCTCCTTCCACCCTTCATTTCTCTTAGAACACCTTGTTTCCGGCAGTCATGAGAATGTGCGGCATGTCGTAATCGATGTGTACATAGGCAAGACCGCCCAAATACTTGTGTGTATGTTCGCAGTTATGTTTCAACACTCACACTAGAGATTTGTCATCGACTTCTATGGGTTTTCGTCCCATAAAACCGGAATCTTTTTCATGCCAAAATTTTATTTCAAGTTCGCCATATTTCCAACAAAGCCATACTTCCTCATCAAAACGTTTTGAGGGAAAATCAAGCAAGCCTTGATCAATGCTTTTGACAACTACGCCGGTACTTTCAAGTATTTCAACAGACTCGTAGAATTTTGTAATTGCAGAGTTTAGTTGCTGCTTTAGTGTAACATATTCTTCAAAAGAGTTTGTCGTAGACATGCTCATTTGCAGTTGTTGTTCTAATTTTTTTACTTCATTTTGCTTTGCCAGAGATTGTTCGTATTTTTTAATTACGTCAGGAAGAGCTTCATTTGCCTCATTCGTAGTGAAAAATGGAGACATAACCTTGCTGAATAATTGTTGATTAAAAATCTTAGGCACAAATTTATTAAGAATTTGTCAAGAGACAACCCATGAAAGGAGAACAGATAGGGATGCCAATTACACATACAGCCAACAGTGTAATCACAACAATTCCGTCACATCTAGAGGAAATTCAAGAAAATAAATCCTGAAGGTTGAGGATCCCAAAGAATTTGTTTACTGGGTGGTAATCGGTAGCATGTTGCATAACCTGCCTAAATTAGGATAATCTTGGCCAAATATTGCTTTGAAAAGCAAGTTGTGCAACATACTACAGAATAAGCACGGCTTACTCGTGTTTTGTAAGGCGTTTGAGACTGAAACGACAAAACATGGCAGCATGCTGCTTTTCATCACACCCACACCAAATTATGTCAATAACTGCGTTCAGATTGCCACATGTTAAACAATGTCTCAAGCTTTCAGACGGATAACAAATAAACACAGTTAGTAACGTCTGAAGTTATGTCAAACAAGATCAAATGCTCCCACATCCTAGTTGCTAAGCAAAGCGAGGCTGTGACAATTTTAGATAGAATAAAGGGAGGAGAAAAGTTTGGAAAGCTTGCCAAGGAATTATCCACAGATGCCGGAAGTGCAAAAAGAGATGGCAATTTGGGCTACTTTACCAAAGGAATGATGGTCAAACCATTTGAGCAAGCGGCGTTTAAATTGCAAGTTGGAGAGATTTCTGAACCAGTAAAATCAGAATTTGGATACCACATAATCAAAAGAGTTGCGTAAGAATACAAATTTTCTGCGTTCCTTATTTTGCCGGGATTTTTGTTGATTTTTTGACGAATTTTCTGCAATCAAAATGAATCTTTTATGGGATCGCTTTCTTCTTTTTGTAAAATGTGTCTTGTTTTCCATAGTTTGTTACACGGCCCTGCCCAGAATGATGGATTGTTGCAATTTTGCCATCAGGACAGGATTTCCATCTAAAACGCACATACTACAGAAAGGCAGCGCCACATCGGCGTTGCAGGAAATCATCAAAATTAAGAAAACGTGTCAAGGCGGGATTGTTCCTGATTCTTTTCAAGAATCTCGGTCATTTTGCCGCCCATTGATTTGGCTGCAGACATCTTTCTTTTTCCAATCCAGTAGTATGTCTCATCAATGGTATCTTTAGCAATGAAGACTGCCAACCTTCCGGTTCCCTTTCTTCCGGTTCTTCCCCGTCTTTGAACGAAGCGAATAGAACTTGGGACGTTATCATAAAAAATTACTTGGTTGACTTCGGCAATATCAAGCCCTTCCTCACCCACTCGAGTCGCTATTAGGACGCGAAATTCGCCATCACGAAATCCCCTAACGGTTTCAATTTGCTTTTCTTGCTTCAGACCAGTTTCACCAGACTTGCCAATCAGAATTCCGGCAGAGATGCCCATCTCAGTTAGTTTGCTAAAGATCAAGTCTACGGAATCGCGATAGCTTGTAAAGATCAGCGCTTTTCCAGAAACGGATTCGATGGTCTTCTTTAGCATCGGAATTTTAGAGTGTTCAATTCCGCGGGATTGTGCCTCTTTTGCCAAATGAACCGCTCTTGTAAAATTTGGGTCGACTTCAAAGAGTTCCCTGGATCCTGTGCCTTTTTTTGCCTGTGCACGCTTGCAAAACTTTAGAAATGGGGTAATGCCATGAACCTCTAAAATATTCAGGGCATAATGGATTCGAATTGCTGCAAACAGCGGTTTTGCACAACGGCGATTTCGATTTAGTACAAATTGCCTAATCCTCAATAACGCAGACAGTGATTGCTGTCCTGGCAGGCTTATGCCATTTGCTTTTAGTGTGTTGTATCTTTGGTCTAATGCCAATTTTAATAACGTTTGGATGGATTTCAGTTCCGGCGGGAGTTCAACATGAATCCATTTGACATTGGTATCTTGGGTGTAAGGCCTTACGTCCGGACTGTCTTCTGTGCGTTCTGCAACGCTAGAGATTCTCAATTTTGTAAGAAGTTCGGTTGCTTTTTCTTTCTCACTTGGCAACGTCGCAGTCATGCCAACTATTCTAACCGTGTCATTGTCAAAACATTCTGCAATTCCCGAATATGCGTAATTACCGACAGTCCGATGTACCTCGTCAAAAATTACAAGTGAGAATTGGGCAGAAGAGACAATTTGCCTGTCTAAATCGTTCTTGGCAATTTCAGGTGTTGCACAAATTACGCTGTTGTTCCAAAGCTTCGTTCTTTTTCGCACGGTGTCTTCCCCGGTAATTAGTGAGATGTCATCTAAGGCAAGATTGTCTTTTAGGAATTTATAGTGCTGATTTACAAGTACGCGTGTAGGTGCCAAAAATAAGACGCCGCCCGTACCCCTAGACAGATATTCAGATATTATCTGTAATGCGATTGCGGTTTTTCCCAGACCAGTGGGCAAAACCACAATACAATTCTCGCCGATAGCTTTGTTTGCCAGATTCACCTGATAATCTCTTTTTTCAATAGAATTTTTCTGAATGTATCTTTTCTCAATATATGTAGTCAATCACAGAAAAACCAGATTTGTGGATTTTATGCTTTCGTGTTGCAAAAAATTGATCAAGGATCAATTAAAAATGCACAAAAATTGAACTTAAAAAGGAAAAGAGCAATGTAGGTTAATCAACTTTTTCTTTAATTTGTTGATTAGGGCCATCTCCTCACGAAGGTGCTTTTTTAGTAAACGATCATGATCTGTTTTGTGTGTGCTGTAAGCGTTGTTCAAAGATTTTTTTGTCTTTGCCCTTGTTACAGCATTTTGGAATTTCTTGTGTATGGCGTTTACTTGAGATGAATAACTTGCCACAACCCACTTTTTAAGAAGGTGTTAAAGAGGTTGTGCATGCACTAGTCTGTGTAATCGGTTAAGTCACGCACAGTGTCATACAATTTTGATCCGACGATCTAAAGGGGATCAGGTCCGCATTATCACATGGAAAACCCGGATGTCAGGGCGCTGCGGGACGAGATCATCATGATGATCTGAGAACCGCAAGAAGGACATATACTGCCGATCATATTATTTTCGGCAGCAGCGATTCTCTGGAGATGAATCTCATGATGTCCAGCCTGTGCCTGTAAGTACGGGTAAATCCGG
>RKRY01000024.1 GCA_007571135.1 Candidatus Nitrosopumilus sp.
CACTATAAGCTCTCATGATCTTTAGCTTTTTCGGTGTAAATATTTTGTCCTTGTTGAGGAATTTTGTACTGTTCTAGGCGTGTTATGCAACAAACTCCCATCTGGAAGAAGGATTATTGATATTATTTGTATCAATTACCATCCTCTTTTTGTACCCGGTTAAGTTGCCTGAGGTAATCGGTCAAGTCACACAAAGGAATTGTACCCGGTTAAGTCACCACGAGTATTCTCAGCAGCTAGCATGTTGCATAACCTGCCTAAATTAGGATAATCTTGGCCAAATATGGCTTTGAAAAGCAAGTTGTGCAACATACTATCAGCAACATCTCTGACACGCTTGCCCCTCTCCGCTCCCATGTCAGAAAGCACGTCATCAGCGTGCCAAACCTCCTCATTCCGCCCTCGTTTCTGGTACCGTAGCGAATCTTGCGCGATATGACGACAGGCCGTAGCATGCGCTCTGCAGAGTTGTTGGTCGGTTCCATGTGCGGGTGCCTTAGAAGCGTAAACAGGTTGGGTACTGCCTTGGCAAGCTTTGCCCCGAACCGGCACCCCAAATGACTGCTACAGGTCTTTTGCCTGTTTTCTAACAGGTTTTCTCCAACGTGGACAATCACGATGAGTAACAATATCCTCAAAATGGGTCTTTTGCATGTTTTCTAACAGGTCTTCTCCAACACTCCAAATCCCTTGGAGACACTCTTTCCTATTCCTATGTATTTTGGAAGCGTTATATTGCTTACAAATTGAGCAAAAAACCCTGAAAATTGATGTTCGTGTACTCTGACAGGAACCTCTTTGTATTTTTTTAGATTGATGTATATCTGATAGTCTATTCGTATTCCCACACCCTTCAACATGCTAAGTATATTGCCAATCAAAATATCTTCCAAAAATCTTTTCTTGAACTGATCATCAATGTTCTTGAACTTGGCATAGTTTTCAGTATTCAATCCAATCCACGGTGTCAGAAACTCGTATTGACATATCTTGTTTGTAGGTGTTTCCTTGATACTTGTGATCTCAACACTACTGACTGCAGCTTTTGTATTTGGCAAAACAATTTCATGAATTCCCGAAATTTTTTGCAAAACCACATTGGCGTATTCGTTGATTCCTATAACGAACAGCTTGCCTCTAATTGTCTTGTACTGCACGAGTGGATAATGATATGGTTTGTCATCATGATGGTGAAATTCCACGTCTTGTACAAACAGATGCCCTAGGTATCCTCGTAATTTGCTAGCAGATATTCTATGTGTGTAATTGGTGTTAATTTGTGCATATATAAGCGCAATCGTTTTTTGCTCCATGTGGATACAACTCCTGAAAGTATTTTATTTTTTGCTCTGTTAATTTCGCTCGGTTATTAGTATGTCCAATCCAATATCTTTATCATAGATACGGCCCATCCTCTCTTTTTTCGGTAGCAATATGTTGTGCTCTGCAAGATCTTCATCAAAATCCTCTTTATTCACACCAGATGACGGAAGTGAGGCTGTAATGTCCACAAATTTTTTGTAGTTTTGCCCACCTTTGTTGTTTACAGCATTCAGCAGATCGTTTTTTACTTTGTTCCATTCCTGCTCGTCTGGAATAAATACTGTGCCTTGCTCAATGTTCGATATTTCGTCCTGGACAAATTTCCATGCCTCGTTAAAATTCATCCCCTGAATGTACCTGCATAGTTTGTCGGCACTCTCCTTATTTTTTTCACTTTTGTTTGAAATCTCTTCATAATACTTGCTTAGGACATCATACATCTGTTGCGAGTTTGATACTCCCTTGATAAATTTTTTAGCAACATCAAACTCTAATTTGCTGTATGGGGCATGATCGCCATCTTCTTTATATATTCTAAGCACGGCATTGGGATTTTCCCCTTCTCTGTTTAATCGCCCCATGACCTGAATTATGCTGTCCAGCGGTGCTTCTTCTCGATAAATATTATCAAAACTAATGTCAACACCAGCCTCCACTACTTGGGTGGATACAAGGATGTACTCGGGTTGCTCTTTAAGATTAGCTATAATATTTTTTCTGTCCTTTTTTCGTATGCCTGATGACAAATACAGAATCCTCCTGTTCGGATGTTGTTCTTTTATCTCCGCGTATTTCGATGATGCTTTTTCTCTGGTATTTGTCATTACCAACACACGTTTCATATCAATCTTGACAGGATCGAATTTGTCCATAACTGAGATCTGTTTTTTTGTTTGATCAAGATAGTCGTCTATCACGTCTTTGGATATTTTTATTCTTTCTAATTTTTCAATCTCGTGAGGTATCGTGGCACTTACCAGTATAAATTTTGTATTCATCATTTTGCTTATGATCTTGAAAATCTGTATCAGGTTAGCAAGAACCGGCTTTGCTATGGTTTGAACCTCGTCTATTATCAAGGCAGAATTTTGCAATGATGCCATCTTTATCTTGTCTTTGGCAGTGTTAGAGAACATTGTCATCAACAACCTCTGCGTTGTGGTTATGATGAATTCCTGATTGAATGACTCATTTTCAAAGTTCCACCGGTGGTCATCATATGTGTCTTCGTCTTTTGTGTCTTCGTCTTTTGTGTCGGAACTTAAATTTGAGGATTTCATGTGGTTGTACACTAGAATCTTCTCCCGGTCTTTTTCATTTGTCATGCACCGTACCTTGGCTTCAAAATCGTCTGTAAGCGCCAATAACGGGGAACAATAGATTATCCTCTGAATAGCATCATCTCTTGAATACCGATTAATTATGTCCAAAAAGACTTTTGTCTTGCCTATGCCCGTAGGGGCATTAATCACAACCATCCCTTTTGATTCATCAAACTTTTCTGCGATCTCCTCTTGAAATCTGGTACGAATCTCACTTAGCATTCCCTGTTTCAACAGCTTGTTTGTACTAAATTGTACGCTAAAGTTTGGAGTATTCCAATCACTAAAGCTTCCTCGATCGGCTTGCAACAGGCACGAGAATTCATACCCCATCTTAACATAGTCCGTCATGCCGTCTGTAGATTCCAAGTTCACATCAAAACAAAACGGCCTCCTGAATTTTTTCATGCAATTATCCCAATCTAGATTTGAAAATTCTTTGTTTTTTGATACCTCGTCAAAAAACTCTGGCAGTACCTTCAATATCTCGTCCCGTGTGGCATTTAGTTTCTGGTCACTCTTGTCACCCAATCCTTTGCGTAGTGTGGAATGATGACCGTAAATCAGCATCATTATCCTCTTAATTTTTTCCTCATTCATGTCTAATTTGGCAAGCAATCCTTCTGCAATACGAGCTGAGAACACAGAATGTTTTCTTGCATATTTCTTGAGCATGTCTTGTTTTTTACTGTCCTGCATATCTTTTGTTGGCTGTGCAAATATCTCCTGATAGTATGGGTTAAGCTTGCCTATGTCGTGTAGCAGACCTGCATAAAACACAGTATCGTCATCAGAAAATTTGGATTTTTTAAATATCTCTTTTGACTTATTTGCAACCTCCAAAAGGTGCTCTTTTAGCGATTTTGCCTCAGGCGAGGGATGTGATAGGAACTTAGTACATGCAGATGACATGGTCGCCTAGTTCGTAAAATTCTGTCAGATCTGTGTCAGAGTATTTCTCTATTGCAAAATCTGCCCCGTCTACCGGAATCCAATGTTTTAGCACGCGCCCATCCAGCTTGCTTTCCTTATAAAAGTGATGGATATGTCTCTCTACGATAACTGATCCGTCATCAGTATCTTGTTCTATGTAGAAATTGAACTTGTCATCATATGTCTCTGATGGGTCTAGCACTACACATTGGGTATTTCTGCCTACCGGCTTTGCAGATCTTGTTTCTAGCATCTGTAGGTTTTCTACAATCGCCGGACAGTATGCATGGCCCAGATATGGGCTGTACTTGAACTGATTGCTCTTGATTGTGTTTGATATTTTTCCTAGTGTGTCATTATCGGCATTTACGTATATTTCATATTTTGGATTTTCCACCAGCTCTGTCTTGTATGGTTTGGTTTTAGGTTCTTTGAGGGAGCGGTGATTTGTAAAGAATGTGACTTTGGACGGTTTTGATTGTAACTTTATTCCGATTTTAATTTTGTTAAAAAAAGCAACATAGTCCTCTCCATACGGTTTAGTAAGGGACGCTGAGCGTTGTATCCCCACCATTGCTCCCAGAATTCCAACGACTGCACTCTTTGACGGGATGTACTGCACGGTCTGGTTTGAGGTTAATGATGGGTCCCTAAATGCTGCAAATGCTCCCGATATTGTAAATGAGGCTAGTTTCAATCTGCAATCTCAGCTACGTCCAAACCTTTTTCCTTAAGCTGTGACTTTAAGTTTGAAATATCGTCTATGATATCCTCTGCGCCCCGTATCTTTATTGAATCAATCTCGGATTTGCGCTTTGTCAGTACTTTTACTAGTCTTGAAAAATCAAACGGTGCTTTGCCTAGAGACTTGGCTTTTCCTCGAAGTTCATCGTTTTCCGTAACCAAGGTCGACAAATCATTATATATTTTGTCTTGGTAATTTACCTCCATATAGAAGATACTCCGTTGCGGATACTTTGATCGGGTAACAAGTTTGTTGGTCCCATTCCACAAGCAATCATTGATCATAGATGATTTTTCTTGGAATTTTTTCATCACCTCTTTATCTGACTCATATTTTATCAAATTCTTTTGATTCAACGTACCATGCACCTTGATTAGGGCATACTCAACAGAGTAAAACTTGCCAAACGTTGAGAATTGTTTTCCTTCCTTCTTCTTGCCTACAAACCTGCCTACTATGCTAGGACTGATTATGTCTACTTTGTTTACGCTACGGGCTATTGCAAACTGTAGTGGTCCAGTAATCTTTGCTGAATCCCCTGAACTGTCATCTGATCTTATTGGAACAAGTGCTCCAAATAAGGGAACATCAAATGTCTTTAGTAATAATTCCTTAATGACATCCTTCTTCAAGTCACCTACAATCTCTTTGGCTTTCCCGTCAGCTGTAATAGCTTCTCCCTTTTTGTCATAGTCTACAAACAGTGTCTCATCTTTGTGATCTCTTGCATAGTCACGCATTGTGCGTTTTATACGAACGTCTGTGACTATTATGGTGTCGTCTGGCATCATTCTTGGCTGGTTTTCAAACCCAGGATCGCCATTTGGGTTTTGCATAGATTCGTAATAAAAAAGAATTTCTTTATTCATGATGTTTTTGCCTCCTTTTGACTATAATATCCTTTAAAGAAAAAGTATGAAAAATCATTTGTTGCCAAGTCTTCAGATATCTCATCATCCAGCTGGAGTTCTCTAATTTCCTTGGTTATTTTTTCTTTATGGGTATCTGAAATTTTGGACAGCTGGATGCCCCTTCCAATTCGTGATACGACAAAGCGAAGCTTTTCGCGGTCGTATTTCGAGTATGTCAAAATATCTCCCATCGAGTTGTCCTTTTCACCATGTTTAGTTTTAAAATCATCAATGTAACATTTTGCCATCTGGCCAACGTTGTGTGCAAACATCTCGGCCTCATTCATATCATGTTCATTTTTTGAAACATTATATAAGTTTTTTAAACAAAAATCAGATTTGCTAAAAAAATCTTTTGTATCTTTCGGGTTCTTTTTCCACTCATGCTGTTTCTGCTTTATAACTTTTGTAAAATAGGACATCAGAAATCTTCTTGAAATGTTTATTCCTGCCAAAAAATTCCTTACTGCATACAGGTATGTTGTCCAAATGACAGAATCCCCATTGTTCTCAATTAGGATCTCCAGACAGCTGGGTGGAAACGGTTCCTTGACATCTGCAAACATCTGTTTCATTCTGTCCATTGTCAAGTTCTCATCAATCAGAATCTCTTGTTTTGCCTGCTGTTTTTTCATGCATGTTATTCTGACTTGGGTTTTCTCTTTTGGACCTTTGTCTCTTGAGATTTCCATGTAATTTTTATGCAGCTGCCCCAGTATTCCCATCCTTGTATCTTGAAACTCGTATTCAGGATGTAGAAAACACCAGTCTAGGCCACTTATCTTAAATATTCTTTCAGGATACCACTCTACTTTTTCTAGACTTGCATCGCCTATTCCCAAATTACTGTAAAATTCATCTTTTTGCTTACAATTAATGGTAAACGCAGGATCATCATATGTTAAGAATTTTGCACTCATGGTAGTTTTTGATGGATAACATGTGGCTTCGTTGCCAAAGTAATCTGTAAATTTTTTGCCGGTAACTGGCTTGTCACTTTCTTTGTAATCTATTTTTGAATTGTTGGGCAAAACATAAACTCTGAATCCTGTTTTTATCTCAAGTTCTTCTGGCATTTTTTGGTGCATTACAAATTTTATAAATTTCTCTACGAATTCATTATACTTTTTTAGATTTAGCATTCCTTCTTTGTTAACGATTTTGCTCTTTACATATTCCTCAAACAGTGGCCTTGAACCTATGGTGTATTTTACTTTGTCCAGTCTTATCATAGGAGTGTTTTCACTATTTTTTGATGTGACTTTGCCACTATCCAGATCTAACACATGTTTTACATAACCTGTTTTTTTCTTTTCATCCCCAACTGAGAGGGTCATCTGTTTGTTTTTTTTATTAATGTTCATCATACCATAAATTACAAGATATGGCAAAGGTGAAGCCGCACCGAATCTATAAAACGGAAGATTCATTTTTTCTTGATTTACTGTGCTTGACGGCATCTGTAGCCATTCTTGCAGTTGTTGTTCGCCTTTTCTGCTCTTAGTGATCCCATATTCCTCTAATCCCCTTTCGTCTACCGTAACTTTATCATCTTTTAAAAACATCTTTTTGAACAGAAATTTCGATGTCTGTGGAATATCGTCTTTTGCCGTTCTGTACAACTCATATGCAAGCATATTTTGACTATTTGATACTTCTATATGTTTATTATCAAACAGCAACCTCATTGTGGAGTACACAAAGTAGTATACCCCCTATTTGATGTCATACTCCTCCCCTGTCTCCTCATCTATAACGATCTTTCCCCTTGGAGGCGACTTTCTCACAAAAGCCTGTGCAGGCGTCTCATGCCTGTCCCAGTC
>RKRY01000171.1 GCA_007571135.1 Candidatus Nitrosopumilus sp.
CGGCCCGTCGTCATATCACGCAAGATCCACTACGGGACCAGAAACGAGGGCGGAATGAGGCGGTTTGGCACGCTGATGACGTGCTTCCTGACATGGGAGCGGAAGGGGCAAGCGTGTCAGAGATGCTGCTGAGAATACTTGGGGCGACTTAACCGGGTACGGGTTGTCGTGTACGCCTGCGTCCAATCACTGATCGACAGGATGTGTAACTTGCAAACTTTAAAATCGGTGCGATCTAGTTTTTGTATGGTGGATTTGGCGCAACAGACCCTCCCCCTCCAACCAATTCAGATCAGATAAATAATCTCTAGACTGATCCATGACCATGTCTCCACAGCCGTCAATTCCTTGGTTTGATGAATTTATTGGCGTAGCCTATAGATATTTTGATCTTAGAATGAACGTTGTCCCGTTATTTACTGACCAAAATGAATCCCTGAGCCTGTGGAGGGACGTCATTCACTGGTGGCCTGATCCCTCAATTAAGATCCGTTTTGTTGAGGCAGGCGACAACTATTGGTTTATCTTAAACTCTGATTCTCAAAAACCAGACGCTGCCATCTCAATGTGCAAGTTGTTGACAAAATCAGAGCATTATGAGAGATTCAAGCGGGGGCATGGCGGGGAAGCGTATCTTAGATTTGGCGTATACTCTAAAAAGACCATGGAAAATTCGAAAAAGGATACTCTGTGTGATTGCGGACATGAGGCAGCTGATCATGATGAAAATGACGATGATGTCTGCCTGTACAACACCTGTGATTGTAAAAAATTTGCCAGTTTCCAAGTCAACCTGCTCAAAAGGAAGAAAACAATCACAGACATCAAATTTCTAGATGAAGAAAACATAACAGATGACGCACTTGCATGGAACTGCTTGAACACCAACAAATACTCTAAGGCAGGTTAAGCAGCCTACAGATCCTTGTTTACCCTGACGTGATCACCCGGATAGTATTCGTGAAGCTGCTTGGAATAACAATCCCCGCACAGGACTCCTTTAATCCTCCACTCCTTCATTGGATTGTATCTCGTCCCAGTCCTTTCACTGCAAATTGCACATTTGTAGCTTGAACCCAAAGCGACTTTGCTTTTTTTACTGGATATAAAAAACATTCTGGAACGATCACGTCCCGCAAAAGTTACGTTAAATATTACCTGTTTTTACTGAATTTAGGTAGCAGTCTGACCAATGTAAACCTCCTGCAAGATTTTTACTTGGTTGGACTTCTGCCTATCTACAATAGGTTGCCAGTCAGCTTTCTCAGTGCTGATATCTCGTCTTCTTCTTGCCGAATTTTTTTATCAATGACGCGCAGCATTGTGTCGTTCCAAACATGCTGTGAAAAGAAATTATGCTTTGTATTTGCCAGCTCTATCTCATCATCGACTACCGTATCCTCAAGAAACTTGGTCACTATGACATCTGTTAGTTTCAAGATTCTGGAATTGAGCTTAAAGCTGTAGAAGATCGGCTCCAATTTTTTGATATCTGCCTTGAAATCCCCCTTTGACTCTAGAATCTTTTTGTGCAATATTCGAAAATACACTGCTACAAAGAACAATGTCGCATATCTCTTGGTCCTGTGGCCCCCATGCTTTCCATACTTTAATGATTTTTTTGCATATTCTTTTACGAGATACGGATACAACAAAATTCTACAGTCGTCTTTTAGGTTGTCATTGAAAATGTCGTCATACTTGCTTCCCCGTGGCAAAAATTGTGACGGGGAGCTGTAGGCCTCCGTAGGCCTCTGTTCAATTCCGGCAACTAGTGATTGGATTGCATCCTTTGCGACAATTACCTTCTTGTGATTGTCAGGAAGATACGCATTGTATGCCGAGTCGCCCTCATACTCACATTGCTTGGATTTTGTTTTTGTATCAAACGAGCCTGCCTGGATTTCATAAAAGTAGCCGCAATTTCGTAGCTGGGATTTTATTGATTTGTGAAAGTCCATTAGGGAGACTAGATCCTTTCCTCTTACAGAGTTTTGGGAATTTCGATATTTTGTGATGTTATTTTGTTCCTGCTCGTCATCGGCTTTGATGATTGTGACTGTCATCGAGCCATCCATGTTCTTGGTCCTCTTGGAATGATCTAAAATTGAGTTTGATGTCTGCGCGCCGTTTACTATTTGAGGCGCGTGTAGTTTGATGACATTGCCTCTTAGCTCCTCAAAATCACTTACAACAATTGTAATTCCGTTGTTGTAATAGAAGAACTTTCCCGGATTGCTCTGCAAAGTCTCCCTTAGCCCTTTGTTGACAGTGGTTTTAAACTGCATCCACTGCCTTATGTTTGATTCAAACACGTAATCCCTGTTTTTGCTTACAAACTCTGTAAGCTCCCTGAGTTTCAAAATCCCCAAAATTGTGTTCTCATGCCTTAACATCCGTTCTAGTTTTATCGATGATTTCTTTCCGGCCGCCGGTTTTTTTATCCTGTCCCACAACCTCTGAATAATCTCGTCTCCATCAATGATCTCTACTATCTCGTCTTTGCGCTCTACTTTTTGATCCGTCACATAACAGCACTTGATCTTCAAGTTTTTTTCTTTAATCTTGGTTACCAGCTGTGCTAGTTCGGGCCTCATCTTTGTCACATCCTTTGATAACAAGTGCTTTACATCCTCCTTGAATTTTGTAATTGCCTCAAGGGAGTGTGATGTTCCATACTTTGACTGAAACAACCTGATCGTATTCTCTGAGAAATCTACGGGCAGATACGCGTCAATTCCCAGGTCGTTGGCGCCGTCGACTATGGCATCTGCGGCATCGTCTTCTGTGGCCTCAAAGACCCTCGTTAGCACCCATTGCAAAAAATTGCTTCCCTTCTCGACTTCGTTCTTGGCACTTTCGGCATAATCCTTGATGCTCTTTTGGACGTTTTCCAAAAACCCTTCTAGTGGGGGCGATGGGTTCTTTTGAATCAATAAAGAATGCGAGCCGGGGATGTATTCTAGCAACCCGTTTCCATTTTGAGACATCTGCTCTTCTTCTAACATGCTATATATTTAGAGGACTTGGTAATTATGTAATAACTCAACTTGGGATGACGAAATCATGTTAAAAAAGACATTTGTTGTTGCTGTTGCTTTTGCTGCTACAGCAGCAACAGTAGTAGTAGTGGTGGCGGCACTGGCAGTAACGTCAGTCACAATTTCAACTGCGGCAATCGGTGTGGATTTGAGTTATCTGGATGATGATGATGATGATGATGGAATGGCAGATGCAAAGGAACATATGACAGAATCAGAGCCGGTCGCACCTGCAGATGTGGTGATGCCTACAAAAGTTTCCAGACCTGGATGCGAGAAGACTGATAGGTGCTACATTCCGTCTATGGTAACCGTTGAAAAAGGAAGAACAGTCACATGGATCAATGAGGACTCGGCGTTTCACAGTGTGACTTCTGGTTTGTATGACGCGCCTACAGAACTATTTGACAGCGGATACCTTGATCCGTCTGAGGCATTCTCGTATACCTTTACTGAATACGGAGTCTATGACTACCATTGCACCCTTCATCCGTGGATGGAGGCGCAGGTGACAGTCAAATAAGGTGCCCGAGGGAGTCGAACCCCCTTGTATAGGCTTTGCAGGCCCACGCATAACCGTTCTGCCAGAACACCGCTTTGAGAAACATAAAATGAACAATTAAACTCTTTAGATGTAATCGGTCAAGTCGCATAAAGGAATTTGTAAGAAATGAGAGTTCATAGCTTGCATATTCGATATTTTTCAATAACTTGCTAGATTTTGCATAATTAGTTGAAATTATCAAACCTAACTTAACTGATTACCTTTAGATTAGAATTTACTAAAAGGCTTTGAGGCCAATTTAACATCTTCTCCTTTGACGGTCTTTCTTCCTGCATGAGAGGATAAATCCACGGCAGTCTTTGCAATGTTGTTTGCCACTTCCTCGATGATTCTTCTTAGTTCGTCTGCAGACTCGTTACTAACTCTTTTTGCACCCGCCTTCTTCAAAATTCTATACATTGCCGAAAGACCTAATTCTGATGATTTCATTGGATCTGACTTGTTTTTTTTTCGGAAAAAGATAGCGAGTAAAAAAATATCACTAAGGAATCGATTTATACAGACAATTTACAGAATCGCTAGGACATGGCATGGTATCTTGACTCTCACATTCATCTCTCTGATCCCACATATGCCACAGGGATTAGCTACATAATACAACAGATGGAGGCCCTGAAGATGAGGGCATGTTGTGTCTCAATGGACAATGAGAGCTCTTTGGCCACGTTGAATCTGGCCAAATCAAGCGATCACGTACTGCCCTTTGTTGGCATTCATCCTGAATGTGCAGATGATGACCACCTTGAATCGATGGTAAATCTAATTGAAGAAAATCACGAAATTATCTCCGGGATAGGCGAGATCGGCCTAGATCCCAGTCATGCCACAGACGGCGATCCTTCTAGGCAAATCAAAGTTTTTGAAACATTGTTGTCGTTATCTGAAAAATATGCAAAACCGGTATCGATCCATTCTAGAAAAAGCTTGGATAAAATATTTGAAATTATGAGCTCTTATGATGCCTCACATGCGTTACTGCATTGGTTTGATGGAAGTAAAAAAAGTCTCTCCGTTGCCATGGATATGGGGTTCTATGTCTCTTATGGCCCTGTAATGATCTATGCAAATGACAAGCAAGCATTGCTATCTAAAACCAATCCATCAAAAATTTTGGTAGAAACTGACGGACCGGTTAGATTTTCTAGATGCTTTGAAATGAAATCCGGCCAAATCAGTTTTATTCCAAGTGTCATATTTTGTGCGGCCAAAATTCTTGGCAAGTCGTTTGATGAGATGAGCTCTATTCTAGAAGAGAACTCAAAATCGTATTTGGGAACATGTTAGACAAAACTTCTTTTTCAGGCATCAAGACGCAGCATGTATTGGCGACGGAAACTAGGGACGTTATCTGACTTTGCAAGACCATTTATCAAACAAATGTGCGGTGCTGGCGTTAACGTGATTTTACTTCTTGTGTTTGGTCCGTTGTAGCCGCAATCCAATCCCTAAACCCGGTTGGAATTCTTGCATCTTTGGCTGCGTTTCTTTCTGATTTTACGGATTCAATTTTAGAATCTGAGACTGGTACTGATCCTCTGAAAATTTTCAATTTTTTTCAATTCCTCGATGATCCATGACTGGTTAGTGATTCTATTCCTGGTGATTATGGAAGGTTGATCTTGGAAGATTATTACGCCTGGTAATTGTTTAGATTCGTGATTGGAATTCCAAGACTGGTCTGGAAGTTTTACTAAAAAATTTACTAGAAAAAATCTAGAAAAATAGCAACAAAAGCCAAAGCTGATTTTAGAAAATTCAAAGATCTGCGTGTGTATGATAAAAGGCCTTCAAATCTCAATTTAAAATTAAATTCGTATTCCGATAATTTAGCCTCAAGATTTTTTGCCAGCAATGTATTTCACATTTGTGCTACCAAAATCGTTTGCGGATTTATGGTCCATTGGGGATTGCAACACTAAGATAGTGATGTAATCACACCAGGATCCGACATTGGTTTAAAACTTCCAGTTTTATTCAATTCTTCATTTTTTTATAAATCAGTCTGTCTCCCCATTTTCCAGTTCAACAAGTCTGCTTTTTGGCGTTTTATCATGCAATCAATTCGGCTCACAATCTTATGATACAATGCAGATCTTGCAGATTATGTTTTGAGTTACATTAGGCTTGAGCCAATCTAATGGTTGAAATTATTTTTATTCTTAGAATCCGTCTTCCAAAGAGTTTCTACAAGATGTCTCATCAAAATACCAGTAACCATGCCTACAATCATCCCATCTGTCTTGGATTGGAGGAGTGTATTATCAGTTTTGGGCAGTTTGGTTTTATCATAAAATTTGGATTTTTTTATTAACTGTGGAATTTTACAACCTACGGGATCTATCTCATGGGCAAATGCGTTTCTAATCTCATTAATGATTTTGAGTTCATGGTTTAGGTCATCACTAAGAATTCTTAATTTGTGTAAGATGCGTTGTTTTTGAAAAAACTTAAGCTTTCGCAGATTCTTACGGTTCTTGGATTTTTTGATGATAAGAAAGTCCATCAATCGTTCAATGTAGATATTTGCAACTATAACTTTGGATCTATGATCTAGAAATTCTGATCCGATACATGTCGCATCTAAAAATTGTTTAGGGGAATATTTGGCCAAAAACTCTTCAACATTCTCTTCAGTTATCATGTTGAGCAAAACCTTAACTGGGAATTAAAAGTTGCCCACAGTCATAAAAGAACGAAACTGAAGTTTCGGTAGTGAACTGTATGTTATACGGTCGTATTTTTTATCCAATTGTTGTCTTTTACTTAAATGCACAAACATCTTACCATCTACTACAGTGTGTCACAATACGGGATTGCCTCGGCCAGACGACACATACAGTTCATGCCACTAGGTTGAACTTTCTTTGCAGCCCCGATGGGTTTCATTGACATTTAGACGACAAATATCGCACGTGACACTAGGTTGAACAGTCACATCAGGAGAACCCTCATCTCGTACAATAATTAATTGAAAACATACGTTAAGAGAAGACATATTTTCTAAGAACTGGCTAATGCGGATGTATCTGAATGGATTATTCTTTCCATGGGAATTTGTCGTGCAAAAAGGAATCTTCCTAGATGAAGTTGCTGGTAGAATCCGGAATCATGGGGATAAAGAAGAACCTTCATCCGGAAAGAGACAAGACACTGATCGATAATCTGGACTTTACAGCCAACATAGTAAAGAGACTCATTGCCCTGTAGGGAAAATCGAGCAAGAAACGACAGATCGATAGCGACATGCAAAAAATAATGATGCGTCTAGTCCGAATTCCAAATATACAATCCAATACAATCCGTGCTTGGATAAGATGCAATGCGGGCCTGACTTAGCGGATCTCAATCTTGCGTACTATACTGCCGCTCATAATAATTTCGGCAAAAATCCCAACC
>RKRY01000088.1 GCA_007571135.1 Candidatus Nitrosopumilus sp.
GATTCTGTTACAATACGGTTGTAAATTATTCTAAGCAATCATAATAATGCGGAATAAAACATGTTCCATGGTGGCAGCACGGTGATGAGGACAGATTGGTTGTAAACTGCCTTGGACTAAGATCTCATACATAAAACAAATTGCCCATCTTTCAGTCTGTTGTTGCACAGCATGTTTTTCAAAGATGTCTTTGACCAAGACCATCCGATCTAGTCAGGATTATACAACATGCTATAGATAGCCAATGGTTTTAATACAAAAATTAGGTACTAAAAATAAAATGCAACATAAATTACATTATTGGATACGTCATAAAGAAGGGTATCTGTTTTGTGGAATCTGTAACAGTAGGAAATCGGATTCGGAGATTACATGACTAATCTCCTCTTCCAAGATATTTCGTTAATTTGTCATATGCCTCTTTTCTATGGGCTATCGCATGCACCGTAACCCTGGCATGTGAATTGTCACGTTCAACTTCATACACAATTCTATAATGAAATTGATTAAGATGAACAGATCTCATGCCTTTCAAATCCTGAGTTAGTTCTTCACCTAATCCAGGATTTGTTTCTAACGAATTGATAACTTCGTTTATTTGTTCTAGTAGTTTTGGATCACATCTTTTTACAAGTTTTTTGTATACTTTTTCACATCTTGCGGATAAATCAACTGTGTATCTTATGTCCGGGCTCTTACTTTCTTCCAAGGAACGGTATCACCCGATTCTGTATCGGATCTGCTGAGTTTAATTTCTTTTAGAAGTTCCTTGTCTGATAATATCATTAATGTTTCAAACACGGATGATGAATTCTTTGGTTCTACAATTTTGTTTTTCTTGAAAACATCGACATGTATCCTTTCTATATTGACAGTAGGTCTTGTAGGACACGTAGCATCTGCAAGCATGAAAAATGTTGCAGCATCTTCATTACTGCTTAACTGCTTTCTAAGCTGATTGAAGTCGTCTGTAAAATTTCTTTTTACTTTAGTTTGTGGGAACACGGTTTCTTTGAATTTTAGTGACATTAGATTAAACTCTCCTTTTTCAATTCAGTCCATCCTAGTTCACACTGTTTTATTGTAAAATATTTCTGTTTTTTCTTCACTCTTTCAAGAATCGCAGATTTAGACATATTCGGATATACTTTTTTCAAGAAATGTATTGAGGCCAGAATTTCTATTCTGTCAGGATCTGATTTTTTGTCCCCCATGAATTCTATAAACCTGTCAAATTTTTTTTGAATTTGTTTATTATCAAATGATCCTTTTGGGATATTCCTATAAACTTCCTGCAATGCAAATCCATTACTTGCTAATTTAGATGAATATGGGCCGCGTAAATACCATGAAAAGTCATAGCCTATATTGATGCCAAAAGCCTGCATTAAATAGATCGTCTTTTGTAATGTCAGCCTGCCATTAAATGATGACATGTCAAAATTATCCAGATTTCTTAAAACGAGACCAAGGACGACTGCTTCTTTATTTACAGGCGTGCCATCCATTCTGCCAATTTCATTCAGATTACATGCAAATATATTTTTTATGCGTCCAGTCTTCCCAGATGACCTTTGATCTTGATGATGAAATTGTAGGCTTTGTAGTTTCAAGTTGGGCTATGTGTGAGAGTGGTTTTGAGCTAGGCCGCTTGGTTGAAAGAGTGCTTGAAGCAACAGTTGTTGCCGATCAGCCATACGTAGTGTTTATGATTAACAATCACTTATCATTCTGTCAACAAATGCTGATCGAAAGGTATGATCGCAGTACGTCCTGCATACTCCATGGTTAAATCGAAAACAACACTTGCCGAATGCGGTTTCCTCAAGGGCATCGGCGCGGTGCGGCTGCGCCGGATGCACAAAGGGAAGGAGAATCCCAAGGCAAGGGACAGGCTGCGGGCATACGCCATGAGAAAGGAGAGAATGTCGGTGTACGCCATATCTGGCTCCCTTGACAGACCGTACTTGCCATACGCGACTGGCTGGGGCGGGCAGTAAGGAACGGCCTTGGCTGCATATACGACGAGACAAGGCCGGGCGCGACATGCAAGCTTACACCAAGGCAGCTGGAGCAGCTGCGCGCAGACCTGGTTGCGGGCCCCGACAGGTGCGGGTTTGCCTCGTCGTTGTGGACGGCGCTGCTGCCGGCAGTAGTACGTTGCACAACTTGCTTTTCAAAGCTATCTTTGGCCAAGATTATCCTAATTTAGGCAGGTTATGCAACATGCTTGCTGGCAGCGCATGTCAGGAAAGGGTTCGGAGTAGAGTATGCCGTCGTCAGCATATACGACATACTGCACAGGATGGGCTTCTCCTCGCGCAGGCCGGGGCCAAGACACCCAAAATCAGCCTCAGAATCCGCACAAACAGCGTTTAAAAAAAAGCTAGAAGGGATGGTAATCGGTTAAGTCAGTTTTGACAATTTCAACTAATCATACAAGATTTATCAAATTATTGAAAAATATACAGTATGTAAGCTATGAACTCACATTTTTTAGAAGTTCCTTTATGTGACTTAACCGATTACACTTTGTCAGGTCCTGTATCTGCTTTGTCAGGTCCTGTATCTGCTTTGTCAGGTCCGGTATCTGCTTTGTCAGGTCCTGTATCTGCGCTCTCTGTTTGTTGATGGCTATGTCTTTCTTGTGGTTTTCTGAGATCATCATGGTGATCTCGTCTCGCAGTGCCTTGACATCCGGGTTTTCCATGTGGTAGTGTGAAACTGATCCCTTTTAGATCGTTGGATCAAAATTATATTACATTGTACGTGACTTGACCGATTACATTACATGTACTGTAGAATATCCAAGCTTAGATTAAGACAATCTTGCTAAGAATGACTTTGAAAAGCAAGCTGTAAAACAGACTATTTGATGAAAGTAATAAAAGAGAAAAAATGTGCGATTGCACAATTTGTCTATGGAATTGCTCTGCTGTACAATTTGCCTTCCAAGGCCATCTTGTACATTTCAGCAACGTATGGATTCTCACCTGGAGTTTCTGCACCCAACTCTACGAGTCTGGCATATACCCTGACTACGTATGCTAGTGCTCCCATAAATGCAACTACTACACCCATGTTAAACATCCAGTGATTTGGTACTGCAAAGATTTCTTCTACAAACCAGAAGTGCCACATCTCATTGACTCCGATTGTGAACATTGTTGCCAAGTAACCAAGAATGGTCATCTTCAAACCTGTGTTCATCGAATTATTCGGACCTCTAAGGACTGGAACTTTTCTATCATAGATTGCAGCTGCACCCCAACCTAGCGGCAATGCTACAAAGTGAGAGTATAACCACCAGTGTGCTGGAGTAAATGCGCTATCTCGGATAGATGTCTGATGTAGAGAACCGTCTACAAAGTTATCTACTTCGACGGATGCTGCAGTACTTCCCATAGCAATAACGATGAGCCAGATTTTCTTAAGTCTCTGAATCTCAACCTCTTTTGGGATTAATGCGGGCATCTGTGCCATGTATAAATGCATGTACATTATCCATATAAAGTAAGAGATTCTCGTTTCAGTTAATTTGATGAATTTTTTTAGGTATTTAGTCCTAAAAAATCAAAATTTTTGTATTCTAAATTAGAATCTTCAATTAATTGTATTACATTTCTTCTACTTTCATTGTATAACATCGATGATTTACATGCCATTAAGCATTCAGTTTCATAGCCCTGCCCAAGGGATCTTAATCAAAGTAGCTTTGAAAAACGGGTTGTAAAACAGACCAATGCATCGATCATCGTAATAAAGGTAAAACATATAACGACGTGTATTATCTTTCTGATTATTAGGGATAACTATGGTCGAAAAAAAGATTTTCGTATTCGGACTAGCTGTCGTACTAGCACTAGGAACTTTGGGTTTCAACTGGGTTGAGTCCATCCTTCCAACTGCAGATGCACACGGTGTCCAAGCACAACTCCAGAGTCGTTTCATCAGAATTGAGGATGAAACCTTCAACAGACAATCCCTCCAAACCGGCGAAACCCTGACACTTAAAGGAACACTAGTCAGTCTTGTAGAGAGAGACCTTAGAGGATGGTTATCTATCTTCTCAGAGTCAACCAACGCAGGCAACAGATGGGAGATGTTGGCAAGAGATCCACCAGGAAACGTCTTTGACATTTCAGGAAACTCTGTGATCAATTACGAGCTGTCAGCCAAAGCACTTGAAGCAGGTGTCTATCACGTACACACCCAACTCAATGTGGCAAGCGTAGGTCCAGGACTTGGTCCAGGTCAGACAGTAGTCGTTGAGGGTGATCCAATCATCAAACCAATCCCATATACCAACATTGCATATCAATCAATCATAATCGGTGTTGGATATGTCATTACGTTTGCAACACGACCCTGGCAGGTAATCTAAACAACCCAACCTTTTCCTTTTCATTTTACACGCCTTACGTCTAACGTAAAGTAACAACCAAGTTTTATCATCCAGGGATCAATACAGAAGATATGCTAAGTTTCAAGGTCACAAAACTAGATATTTTTCAAAGCTACTTTTTTGGTGAAGTTGAATTTCATTCAGATCAATACAAAGTCAATATTCAAAATCAAAGAAGAGGAAAGGTTCTAAGATTGCCATTTGAGATTCGGCCAAAAAATGAGAAGGTTGTTGTCAGAATGACAGGTCCCGGAGATCTGTTTGTCGAGGATTATCTTCCGTATGCCGGAGAGTCCGAATGGCTTGAAATTGATTCTGACGAAATAACGTATTTTCTGGCGGACAATCAGGACAAGTTGGACACAATCGAAATCATGTACGAATAAGGCCTCACAGAAAACTATCAAGCATAAAAAAAGAATCGTGCATGCTCTGTCACATCAGTTATGGACATGCACACACATGGTATGGCGTATGAGTGCCATCTGATGTCTGATGCCATACGTATGACGACACCAGCTGAGCCTTCCCATTGGTGCGGGAAGATGATTATATCTGATTCTGATGCCATGCATGGAGATATCAGAGTCAAGGACAAATTCAGGCTGGATCTGAACCGGCAATTTCTGTTTGGGTGTGCCGAGGGATTCATGATGGATTCATATTCGCAGTCACAACACGCTCATGCATCTGTTCTACACGGATGTTCTTTGACATCATGATGTACTGATCAGGTGATCCAGATGATCGACTAAGCGGTCAAGTACAGACGATTTTGGAAAGTCAGGTAAGAGAAAGGCCTTTAAGTAATACGACTTGAAAAAATTACATGATTTGGCCAGGGACTAACGATCCTTACAAAAGAAAGAAAACGATCAGGTTCCTAATAATTACGGCGGTAATTGGAATTTCAGTTGCTGCTGCTAGTTCGACAATTCAGCAGATTGCCAATTCTGACAATCCGTTAAAAGTCTGCATAAATGACAGAGAGACGTCGTACAAAATTCAGGCATCATTAGAAGTGATAGTTGATGGTCAAAAGGCAGACATTCCAGCCAATGTCGGAGTAAACGATGGAGAATGCCAGAGGACAATTTACACACTAACAGATGATGGCACCATCCATGCCGAATGGATTGAAGAATATCCCTTTGAAATTGGCCACTTTTTATGGATCTGGGACTTTCCCCTACGAGACATGGAGCAGGGAAAATCTACAATATACGTCAATGGAAAAGAGTCGCCGCACTTTATCAATCACCCACTTCAAGAGGGGTACCATTACAAGGCGGTTTTCACCTCAAAGGACTATGATACGTCTAAAGACAAAGACTTTTTGCCAGAACAATAAACGATTTCTGTGTAAAATCCAGAAAATGTTGTACAGTAAAGGATGGAAATCAGAAATAATGAAAAGAAGGGAAGAAGTTGTTTTACCAGTATTTTCCGTTGTCTGGAATCAGACCAATGCCTTCTCTTTCAAAGTGCCTGTCCAACTCGTCTACCCATCTTTCACGGTTGTCTTTGTATGCCCACCCATGAACGCGTAACCAGAATGCAATGATTCCAAGAAGGAATACTGTAAACATCATGGTTCCAAAGATGTAAATCATTACATCGAAAAATAACGGATCATAGTGGGGTCCTAATTGTCCTGTAAGTGATGACAGAATACTTAGGAAAGTTCCTATGATAGGAGTCATAATATTTTAGCTCTATTTGTGCGATATATACATTTCTTTTATTGGCTCTGTTGCGTTATCGAGAGCTGAAATATGGATTTCTCTTTATTATAATGGGGTTGGCCGGGCGCGTCGTGTGTGAAGTGATGAAAAGTAGTATACCCCTTGATTGCTCATCTCGGCCATGCCTCCCATGTCTTTCAGGCTCCTTTGTATCTTCCCTTATGGCGTAGTGGTCCCGATTGACAATCACTCATCATTCTGTCAACAAAGACTGATCGAAACGGTAATCGGTTAAGTCAGTCTTGACAATTTCAACTAATTATACAAGATTTATCAAATTATTGAAAAATATACAGTATGCAGGCGATGAATTCTCATTTTTTACAAGTTCCTTTGTGTGACTTAACTGATTACTCGAAACGTATGATCACGAGACATCTGTCATATTGCATGGTTAAATCAAAAAAGACGCATGTTAAATGCGGTTTTCTAAGGATGCATTTGAGTACCATCTTGGCGCATTTGACTATGGATCAAAAAAGACGCATGTTAAATGCGGTTTTCTAAGGGGCATCGGCCCGGCGCGGCTGCGCCAGATGCACAAAGAAGAGAAGAATCCAAAGGCAAAAGACAGACTCTTGGCATACGCCATGAGAAAGGAGGGAATGTCGGTGTATGCCATAGCTGACTCCCT
>RKRY01000174.1 GCA_007571135.1 Candidatus Nitrosopumilus sp.
ACTGGCCGTTTGATGTCATTTTTTGAATAATTCCAACATCAACTACTTCGCTTTTCAAATCCGGAAGTAGTTTTTTGATAATTCCGGCTTCTTGAACCCTCAATCCTGATTCAATAATTTCTTCTAATGCAGAGATTTCGCCGGACGCAACTTTTTTACCCAAAATTGTTTTTGGTTCCCAAACCTCTTCCTCATATTCTCGTCTAGCTCTCCTAGGACGATCGGTACCTCTTCTAGTTTGCGTTGTTTGGCTCATTTCATTTAACCTCAGTATCAATTGTTGATTTCATTTTTGGAATATCGTTTTTTACTGTGAGGTGTTCGCCGTTGATTCTTTCTTCATCTGGAAACGTTTCCTCATTAGCTGGTACGTTAACGCCTGCATCAATTACCCCCTTAAGGGCGGCCGCTATTCTTTGAGTGTATTTTCTAGTACCAGTATACAAGATAGCATCGTCGGCTCCTTGACCAAGTGCCTTCTTGCCTGCCAAGTAGCCCGTAAGATAGGCAGCAGGGACGCTTTTTCTAGAACCCTTCCACCCTTTTTCCAACAAATACCTAGAATGTGCAGATGCGATGACCTTGTCTCCAGTCATTCTAGGCTTTAGGATTTGGACTAGGGTGTTTTCATTTGAAATCATAACTGCAATGAAATCACGCTTGCCCATAAGCATGGTACTGCGTTTTTTATAATTGGTCTTTTCTTCTCTAAGTCTTTTCAGTATTTTTGAATGAGCCATCTACAAAAATCGAGTTTGAACCTTCTCTTATATACGTTAAAGAACCAGCAGGGGCGGTCCGGATCATCTCATCCAAATCTAGCTAGCATGTTGCGTAACCCTGCCTAAATTAGGATAATCTTGGTCAAAGATGTCTTTGAAAAACAAGTTGTGCAACACAGTAAAATCAGAAAAACATTGTTTTGATATAATTAAGCTTGGATTAGTGCAGTCAGCAAGGCCTTTTGAGTATGCAGGCGATTTTCCACCTCATCCCATACAACAGATTGAGGACCATCAATTACGCTGGATGTAACTTCCTGCTCACGTTTAGCAGGGAGGCAATGCATGAAGATCGTATTTTTTTTTGCAGATTTCATTAGTTCAGGATTTACCTGAAATTTTGGCAGGAATTTCTTCATTCGTTTAGGATTCTTGTTATGTATTGAGGAATAGGTATCAGTAACAACAACATCTGCATTTTTAACTGCAACAAAAGGATCAGTTGTTAATTCAATTTTTGTGGATTTTTTAGATTCTGTAACTACATTCTTGTCAGGTTCAAAGCCCTTTGGCGTTGCAATTGACATTATTGTACCAGACAGCGCAGCGCCGTATATCATCGAATTACAAACGTTGTTCCCATCACCAACCCATGCAATCTTTAGCCCTTTTATTTTTCCAAAGTTTTCTTTAATTGTCATAAAATCAGCTAATATTTGGCACGGATGAAAAGTGTCCGATAATCCGTTAATTACAGGAACAGTTGCGTGTTCAGCTAATTTTGCCAGTAATTCATGTTCATACACTCTTGCAACAATACAATTCGAATATCTTGAAAGGGTTCTAGCTGTATCCTCAACGGATTCGCCACGTGAAAGTTGCATATCGTTTGAGGATAGATTAATTGCACATCCACCTAACTGATACATACCAGTTTCAAAACTGACTCTAGTTCTGGTGGAAGGTTTTTGGAAGATCATTGCAAGGGTTTTATTTTTTAGAACATGCTTGCTGCCAGATTTTTTCAATTCCTTTTTTAGTTTAATTGAATCATCAATTAGGCAGACAAATTCCTTTGGAGTTAATTCTGCCAAAGTAAGCAAGTCCTTTGTTTTTAGTTTCATATTACAAGGAACCCGAACCTGTCTTTTTTCTTTTTAGGTTCTTCTTTTATCATGTTTGTGAATCTTGTTGGCGTCATCTTTGTTATATTACTCATCATCTGAATCATCTGGTCCCGGTTTTCCATCTTTAATCCATTTACGAATCCTGTTACCTAGTTTGAAAGCTTTATCATCATTTTTTGGAGGAGGTACATCAAACAAATCTGAATAAGCTGCAATATCATCATCTGTAATTCCTTCAAATGGATCATCGTAAGCAGGAGTTGGTTCCGGTGCGGGTTCCGGTGCGGGTTCCGGTGCGGGTTCCGGTGCGGGTTCCAGTACGGGTTCCGGTGCGGGTTCCGGTGCGGGTTCCGGTGCGGGTTCCGGTGCGGGTTCCGGTGCGGGTTCCGGTGCGGGTTCCGGTGTCATCTCTCTCTTTATGTCAACTCCATCAAGAGTTCCAAATACATTTTCAAGAAAAGTGCCCTTATCAAAAGGTTTTAGATCAGGATATTCTTGTCCAACTCCAACAAACATCACGGGTGTTGCTGTTACTTTGACGATAGATAGTGCGGCACCTCCTCTTGCATCTGCATCGCCTTTGGTCAAAATGGATCCATTAAATTTTGTGTGTGCATGAAATTCACGGGCTTGATTGACGGTATCATTTCCTGCCAAAGAATCTCCAACAAAAATTTTCAAATCAGGATTCACGACTTTGGTAATTTTTTCAATTTGCTGCATCAAATTTTCACTTGTTTGCATTCTTCCTGCTGTGTCAATCAAAACAACATCCGTTCTGTGAGATTTTGCATACAATGCTGCATCATGTGCAACAGCTGCAGGATCAGAATTGTAATTTTGTGCAACAAGTTTCAGGTTTAGTCGATTAGTGTGTTCTCTTAATTGTTCAATGGCACCAGCTCTAAAAGTATCAGCAGCCGCAACAACGACAGAATACTTTTTTTGTTGCAACATGTACGCTACCTTAGCCAAAGATGTTGTCTTTCCAGTGCCATTAATCCCAATAAACAAAATCAGGAATGGTTGGCCCTGTCTCTTTTTTTCATTAATTCTCTCAAAAAGATCAACCTTACTAGCAGCATCAAAATGGGTAGAAATACTCGATATCAAACTGCCTCTGACAAATTTTTCAATCTCTTTTTTATCAACCTTTGAGCCAATCAGTTTTTCCTTAAGATCATCCCTGATTGAATCAATGACTTCCGTCGCAACATCAGATTCCAAAAGGGATATTTCTAATTCAAAAAGGACATCCTCAATGTCTTTTTCATTGAGTTCCTTTTCGCCTAAACTTTTCGCTACATTTGAGAATGCACTTCGAAGACTATCAAACATATTACTTTCCTGAATCTGGAAGACCCACGGATTGCATTAACTGGTTCACCCTTTCCCTACATTGTTCTAAACGTATAGCAGTTTTCTGTTTTTTTGCGGCAATGCCTTGTAAAGTAACCTCCATTTCTTTAATTCGAGATTCAAAAAAATTTAGTGCGGATGAAAAATCTTTTTCAAGTACAACGCCCGCTCCGATGCTTAAGGCAATTTTTTTGTCTGAGAAAATTTTTGTGGCAATGTATGCCCCCGCGCCAATTGGAACTAGAGTATCAGATTCTGGTTTTTGGCCAAGTGATCGTATTGAATCAATTGTAGCTGAGCACTCTTTTATAGAAGTAAGAAAAGTGTTCTCGTAATCGTACAAGTCATCAAGGTACGCGTCAAGCGTTTTCATCTCTTGCATCAACTGCGTTGCTTCATCTTCATTCATTTACCAAAAACTCACCCCACAAGGTTATAAATTGATTCACAAGAACCATGCACCAAATCAAAATTAGAAAATATAAGAAAAAATAAAGTTTTGAGCTTTATTTTGTTTTAGAGAATCTGCTCTCTACCTCATCCCAGTTTACGACATTCCACCACGCTTCAATGTAAGCAGGTCTCTTGTTTTGGTAGTTGAGATAGTATGCATGCTCCCAAACATCACAGCCTAACAATGGGACTAACCCCTCTGTTCTAGGACTTGTTTGGTTTGGCATTGATTTGTACTCAACCTTTCTAGAAGAAGGATCGTATACCAACCATCCCCAACCACTGCCTTGAATTGTTGCCGTAGTGGATGAAAATTTCTCTTTGAAGTCAGAAAAGCTTCCAAATGAATCATTAATTGCATCGGCAATTGATCCTCCAGGTTCTCCGCCTCCATTTGGTTTCATGCTATTCCAAAATAGCCCGTGGTTATCATAACCACCACCGTTGAAATTAATTGCGCCTCTCTTATCTTCTGGAACCGAATTGATCTCAGACAAAATATCCAGTATGTCTTTGTCTTGAACCGCAGACGGACACGTTTCAAGGGCTGCATTTAGTTTGTCAGTGTATGTTTGGTGATGCCTTGTGTGATGAATCTCCATTGTTCTTGCGTCAATGTGAGGCTCTAACGCATTATAGGCATATGGCATTTCAGGAAGTGTGTATTTTCCCATGAAAGGTTTGATAATTTATTCCATTTATTGGTTTACAAGTAATCATTTTTACTTGTTAAAGTCATGAGAGGGCTTGTGAAACTCTTTGTAATTTTCTCTTTTATTGTCGTAATTGTGGCGGGATTAATTTTATCACAATCCATGCATTCGGAAAAAGAGATTACAACATATCTTAAAAGGAGTGCCCCGCATATAGGAATAGACATTCCAAGAATGCAGGGAATAGACGGCTCCGGAATCAAAATAGCAGTCATAGATACAGGAGTGGACTTTAACCACCCAGATCTCCTTGGTTGGGGTCCGGATGGAAAAGTGATAGGAGGATACAATTTCATTCAGAGAGGAGAGCCGCCTTTGGACAGAAACGGGCACGGAACACAGGTGGCAGGAGTAATTGCAGCAGATGGCCGCGTTACAGGAATTGCCCCAAAATCAAAGATTCTTGCATACAAGGTGTCTGAGGACGGGGAGGGGGTTTCATCAAAATTAATCGTCGAGGCAATCAAGATGGCAGTCAAAGATGGTGCCGATATCATCAACATAAGTCTGGGCATAAACAAGACAAATTCAAAAATCGAAAGAGCCGTAAATTATGCCCTTGAAAAGGAAGTCTTGGTAGTTACTGCTGCCGGAAATGACGGTCCAAAACCTGAAACAATCGGCAGTCCCGGAAGAAACTATGGCTCTGTAACTGTTGGAGCGACTTACAACAACATAACATCGAGTCTAGTTGCAACGCTAGAAGTTGATGAAAAACCATACACGGTGATTCCAATGGTAGGTTCGGCAAAAGTTAATGAGCCGATAACAGGAAAAATTGTCTTTGGAGGATATGGAAAAACTGACGAATTAGACAAGGCAGACACAGAGAACTCCATAGTGCTTGTTGAGAGGGGCAGTGATGTAGAAGGAGAACTGCTTTATTTTTCAACTAAAGAAGACAATGCGGCCAATGCAGGTGCAAAGGCCCTGATCGTCTATAACAACATGGAAGGAATTTTTCTCGGGGAGCTGATTCACGAATTTATGGAACCAAGTTACAAACCGCAAATCCCAGTCGTCTCCATCGACAGGGACGAAGGATTGGAGATCAGGAATTTGACAGGCAATGAGATCACGGCGTCATTAAACTTGTTTTACAATCCAGATTTTGTTGCACATTTTAGTTCTAGGGGACCGGTATCGCCATTTTACATAAAGCCGGAGATAGTGGCACCTGGCACATACATCAACACCACTCAGAACAACGCAGGATACAGCTTTACAAGCGGAACAAGCTATGCGGCACCTCATGTAAGCGGGGCGGCGGCATTGCTCCTTCAAAAAAATCCCGAGCTGCACCATCATGAAATAAAGTCAATCTTACTGACTACGTCCGTGCCTGTCTCCGATGCGTACGGGCAGGAATTTTCAATTTTAGAAACAGGTTCGGGCAGAATCGACATTGCCAACGCATTTGCGGCAAAGTTGGTAATTCTGCCACCAAATTTTGTCTCAGCTGTTTCACCAGACAACTTGGTCTCAGAGCAACGCTTTGAATTAAAGGCCTTGGAAGGGAATTTAGACGAAATTGAGATTGTCTTTGAAGGGCCGGAATCTATCGGATTTGCACATCGGATTGAAGGGGACAATCTGATTACAAAAATGAGTATGGCAGAAAGTAATTTTGGAGAATATGAAGGAAGGATAATCGTTTACCATGACAAAATCAGATACGCAGTTCCATTTTTGCTTCATTATACGCAAGGCTCGATCTCGGTGATCCAGCAAAACGACAAACTGGCCTTTGAAATCAATCATCCAGATAATTGGAGTTTTGCAAAAATTTCAGTAACAAACAGCAAAGATGGGAAAACATCAACAACTACAATGACCCCAAGCAGACAAGGCTTTATTGAAATCTTTGAGAATTCGGAATATTGGATTGACGCAAAAATTAAGAGTGGTAAGAATACGTCTAGGGCATTTAGTGCAATCAATGTCAGCACCATGGAGGAAAAGTTGCAAAGGTTTGGCTTTATTGAACTGCCAGAAAGACAGATCCTCATCATTTCAGGAATTGTAATTACAGTCGGAATGGCAGGAATATTGAAGGGAAGACTGACTATAAAGTGACTTTTGGTCCCGCGTCAATTATTTCTTGGGATACACCTTCAAATTTCTCAAAGTTTTCGACAAACATTTGTGCAAGTTTTTTTGCAGATAGATCATACTCGTCTTTGTCTACCCAGGTGTTTCTAGGATCTAAAATCTCAGAGGGTACCCCCTCAACTTGTGCAGGAACATCCAGATTAAACAGGTGGTCATGATTGTATTTTACAGCATCAAGAGAGCCGGATAGTGCGGCAGTTACCATTGCGCGGCTGTACTTTATCCTGACTCTTTTTCCGACCCCATACGGGCCGCCTGACCAACCGGTGTTGATTAGATAGACTACAGTGTTGTGTTCATTGATCTTCTCTCCTAGCAGTTTGGCGTAAACTGAGGCCGGCCGAGGCATAAATGGCGCCCCAAAGCATTGTGAGAATACGGACTTTGGCTCTTTTATGCCCCGTTCAGTTCCTGCAAGCTTGCTAGTGTACCCTGACATAAAGTGATACATTGCCGCTTCCTTGGTAAGTTTTGAGACAGGAGGCAACACCCCTAATGCGTCGGCAGTCAGAAATATGATGACTTTGGGATTTCCCCCAACACTTGGAATTACGGCCCCCGGAATAAAATTCAGCGGATATCCTACACGGGTGTTTTCAGTCAGAGAGTTATCATCATAATCAGGCACGTTGTCCTTTAGAACAACGTTTTCCAAAAGTGCTCCAGGCTTGATTGCATTCCAGATTTCCGGTTCTGCCTCCTGACTGAGGTTGATACATTTTGCATAGCATCCCCCTTCAAAATTAAAGACCCCGTTGTCAGACCATCCATGTTCGTCGTCGCCAATCAGTCTTCTGTTTGGATCAGCTGAGAGAGTGGTCTTGCCGGTACCGGACAATCCAAAAAATAGGACAGTATCTCCATTTTTGCCAAGATTGGCAGAACAGTGCATTGGAAAAATTCCTTTGTCAGGCAGCAGGAAGTTCATTACGCCAAACATTGATTTTTTCATCTCGCCTGCGTATTCAGTCCCGCCAATTAGGACAATTTTTCTTGTCAGATCAATGAGTATGAATACGTCGGTTCTCGTTCCATCGGTTTTAGGATCTGCCTTAAAATCATTGATGCAGAGAATCGTAAATTCCGGTTCATGGTCTTCTAGTTCCTTACTTGTAGGCCGAATAAACATATTGCTTGAGAACATGTTTTGCCAGGCACGATCATTGATTACCCTGATATGCAGGCGGCTTTTAGGATCAGCGCCTACAAATCCGTCATATACAAAAAGCTCCTTGTTTTCGACAAATCCCTTCATTTTTTCTAAAAGCCTTTCAAACTTGTCACTTTGAAATGGATGATTGATTTTGCCCCAATCAACCGTATCATGTGTCGCCTCATCACGTACGATAAATCGATCATCAGGAGAGCGTCCCGTGTATTTTCCGGTGTTAACAGACAGGGAACCAGTTGAATTTACTATGCCTTCTTTCCTCCCAACTGCGAGGTCCACCAATTCCTTTGTGCCAAGATTCCTGTGAACCTTGGATGGATTGATTCCAAAATCCCTGAGTTGGTTTGAGAATTTGTCAGTTATGGCTGTCCCCAATACCAGAGTCAGAGATTGTCCCCCCCAAGAATAACTTGTCTAATCCCAGCCGTGTTCATGAGATATTTCGATCCGCCTTGAGTTTCCTTATTATCTCTTTCCTATCAGAAATTTTTTCCCGTCTAGGAACGTATTTATTTCAAAATTCAAGAGTCACCGTATGCCGATCAACAAAGACAAGCTTGCAAAAAGACAGGAAGTAAAAGAAAACAATCCTGATTTTGTGAGGCCTGAAAGCTGGAGGTATGTCAGGCTTCAGACGAATTGGAGAAAGCCAAAAGGTATTGATCATCACCAAAGAAAACAAAAGAGCAGGGGCAGGCCTGGACTTGTCAAGGTAGGGTACGGAGGTCCAAAGGAAGCAAGAGGATTACACCCGTCAGGATTTACAGATAATCTAGTTTACAACTTGAATGATTTGGAAGGATTGGATCCAAAGAAAGACGGAATTAGGTTCGGTCACAGTGTCGGAACTAGGAAAAGAAAGGAAATTGTTGCCAAGGCAATTGAGGGAAGATTCAAGATTTTCAATGCGAGGGTGAGTACAGGTGGTAGTGAATCTCAAAGCTAAGAAGAGACTTGTATCCAGGGTCACTGGTGTTGGCGTTCATCGAATTAAATTTGATGCCGATCATTTAGATGATGTTGCCGATGCGATTACCAGGGCAAACATTAGAAGCCTCATCACGGCAAACACAATTTGGATCAATCCATTTACCGGAACCTCAAGAGGAAGGGCTCAAGCTAAAAAGGAGCAGCGAAACAAAAGAGGCACCAAGCAAGGTTCCAAACAAGGAAGAAAGGGTGCCAGAGTGGGCAAAAAAGAGGCATACGTTGCCAAAGTACGTTCCCTTAGGCGTCTGTTAAAGATTGCCAAAGATAGAAAAGATTTGACAAATCCGGAATTTTGGACACTCTACAAAAAGGTAGGCGGCAACACGGTTAGAAACAAGGCACATCTTAGAACGCTGATGGACGAAATCAAAGCTAAGAGGGGCAACTAAAAGCGGTAAACCCTGTCCTCCCAATCAAGAATTTTCCCGTCTTTAATTTCAATCCCCTCGTCACTAAGCATCTTTGCTTTGACATGTTTGCCATATGCATATCCGCCAATCTTACCGGTGGACATTACGACACGGTGGCATGGGATTATTACAGGATGTGGATTCTTATTCATGATTTTTCCAACAGCTCTCTGGCCGTTCTTCAGGCCGACTGCCTTTGCTAGTTCGCCATATGTTGTTATCTGTCCTTTTGGAACTTCCAGTAATTTTTTGTAAATTTTTTGTTCCAGATTCATAGTTTGATTACCTCAAGATTTGTAGAATCCAAAAAATCAAGAATTTTTTGTTTGTTAGGGCCAAGGCCGCCCCAATCCAGCAAGGCAGACTTTGCCATGTTATTTTGTTCCAGGATGTGGCCGAACATCTCCTCATCAATACTGCCCAACGCATGTTTTGGAACGACGGTTCCCAATGCATGGCGTCCCGTCAGTAGCTCGTTTGTAAACTTTGTCGGATAATGAGTGCCTCCAAAGCAGACGGCGACCGGAAATTCTTTTGCAGGTTTTTTCATGACAGAGTCAACTATCGCAGCTACAGAGGAGCACAGTTGTACATCGTCCCATTGTTGTCCAGTAGTTCCAATCTCAATGAAGATGGAAGGTTTTTTCAGGGCCGTAGGACCGTGATGGGTGGCTTCAATGGTAATTTGGAAATCTGAAAACTGGGATTCGTTTTCTTTTAATGTCTGAAGATATGCCTTTTGGAGATGGGGGTGAGGAATGGCAATCTGCCGGTCATTACCGCCAAACTTTGCTTCTGAAAAATTCCCAGTACTATGACAGGTAAGTGCCAGCACGCCAGATTCTGCTGCATGCTTGGAAAGAAAGACGAATCCGTCATGGTCATACCTTTCTTCTAACCAATCAGCTGAAATTGCAGGAGTGGGAATAGTCACCAAATCGTAATTTTTCCCCCTAAAGACGCCATCTTGAAAACTCATGCTTTTAGCCAGAAATTCTGCCATGTTGTTTCCAGCAGGATCATCTTGATACGCAACTAACAGTTCCATGAGATAAGAGATATAAGGACACCCTATTAATTTTCAGTAATGAATCCAAGACAGATGCTAAAGAATATGGCAAACACCATGAAAATGGCAAAAAAGCCTGATAAAGAGGAGTATCAGCAACATTTGAGATTAGTGTTATTGGGAATTGCCGGTGTCGGGGCCATAGGATTTACTATCCAGTTTGTCTTTTCAGTCATTACATTTGGTAGGTAAGATTGTCTGAAGAGGCCAAATCACACTTGTTTGCAATTAGAACCACGGGAGGACAAGAAAAAGTGGTAATGAGATTATTAGAGGCTAAAGCCAACGCAAATCAAGTAAATATTCAATCGGTTTTGCTAGTAGACAATCTAAAGGGATATGTCGTAATTGAGGCAGACAATCCAAGCGATGCATACATGGCAGTAGAAGGAGTACGACACATCAGGGGTCAGCTCAGAGGAGAGTTGGAATTCAAGGATATCGAGGGGTATCTGATCAAGAAATCAACGGTTTCACAGCTAGCAATAGATAACGTAGTTGAGATTACAGGAGGCCCGTTTAAAGGAATGAAGGCAACCATTACCAGAATTGATCCTGAAAAAGAAGAAGCGACCGTGGTATTGTTGGATGCGTCATATCAATTACCAGTCACAGTAGACGCAAATTACCTAAAACTGTCAAGTGAGGCTTAGGAAGGATTAAATTTTTCATGTTGGAATGGAGAGCACGCATATGGAAAAACAAAAAGTATCATCACTGGTAACCGGCGGAGCGGCATCTGCCGGTCCTCCATTAGGACCAGCTTTAGGTCCCTTGGGAGTCAATATCATGGAAGTCATCAATGCGATTAATGACAAAACCAGAGACTTTGAAGGCATGAAGGTTCCAGTGACGGTGATCGTTGATAGTAAGACCAAAGAATACGAGATTGAGATCGGCATCCCGTCAGCTGCTGCACTAATTATGAAGGAAGCTGGAATTCAGAAAGGTTCAGGGGCATCTGGAACTGAATGGGCAGGCGACATAACTCTGGATGCGGTCATCAAAGTAGCAAATACGAAACTTGAGAGATCATATGCCTCGTCATTAAAATCAGTGGCAAAGACCATTGTAGGAACATGTCTCGCGCTAGGTGTAAAAGTGGAAGGAAAGACGCCCAAAGAGATTACGGCCGAAATCAATGAAGGTAAATGGGATGAAAAGTTCCAATAATTACCGAATTAGATAAACGGGATCTTTGTCTGTTTTTTGCAATTCTACAAAAGTTTCAGTGTTTTGAATGCCCGGGATTTTTCCTATTTTCTCAATTACTACTGAATGAAGGGACTCTAGGTTTTTAGCATAAACTTGAATCATTATGTCGAATCTTCCGGTAACCTCAGAAATTGAGACGACTTCAGGAGTTCTCATGAATTGTTTGTGAATGGCATTTTTAAATTTAGGATCCCTGTTGACTCCTACCGAAGCCTTGACGCCAATTCCCAAAAGGGAATCATCAATTTCAACGGTAAATTTTTTGATTAATTTTTTCTTCATTAATCTCTTAATTCGGCTATACAAAACAGATGAGTTAATTCCAAGCTTTTTTGACAAGGTGGGAACCGAGGCGGAGCTATCTTGGGTCAGTTCATAAAGTAACTTCATGTCTAATTCGTCGAATCGGTGCAAGCCGTTAGAAAAATCTCCTAGAGATTTAATATATGTAGGTTTTGGGAAAAATCTGCTTTGTAATTACAATTATTTGAAAGGAAACGTGCAATTTTTTAAAATGGCAGGTGTTCAAGAAGGGCTGTCTTGATGATTTTGGAATCTTACAATACTGCTCAAATGAAATTAGTTTGTTGAAAGGATGATGTACTGCCATGCTACAAACGCTAGGGTGGTTTGCATAGTGTACAGCCGGATTTTCAAGGTCATTTTTGGCCAAGATTATCCAAATTCAGGCATGGTTGCACAACAGACTAGTTATCATGATTTTACGACTTTTTCAAATGAATAGAATACAATACGATTTTAAGTAGGCCTTCTCGAAAATGTTCGTAATGATTACAGAGGTCCAGCTAGCTGAAATGATAAAGGAAGCTAAAGATGCTACAAAAGAGAGAAAGTTCAAACAGGCAGTAGAATTGATAGTGAATTTCAAAGATATTGATGTCAAGAAGGGATTTGCTCTAAATGAGGTTGTGCAGCTTCCAAAAACTAGCTCTCCTGCAACAGTATGCGTTATGGCAACTGGAGACATGGGACAAAAAGCCAAACAGGCAAGCGCAGATGCAGTCATAGGTACAGAAGAGTTGGAGAGGTTTTCTGCCAACAAAAGAGAGTCAAGAAAATTCATAAACAGGTATGATTTCTTTTTGGCAGACACACAAGTCATGCCACTAGTCGGCAAAACATTAGGCCAGCTGTTAGGACCAAGAGGAAAAATGCCGACGCCTGTTCCATTTAATGCTCCTATTGATTCGTTTTTACAGAGATTTAGATCATCTATCAAGGTCAGAACTAGAGCATCGCTATCAGTATCATGCAAGATCGGGGATCAGACCATGGAAGATTCAGATTTGGCAATCAATGCACACTCTGTGTTAAGTGCAGTTGAAAAGAAGTTGCCAAACGGTGAGAAGAATATCAAGAGAATCATGATTAAAACAACGATGGGCAAGCCGGTAAAACAGGCACAGGAGGTCAAGAAGAAATTTGCATGAAAACAGGACCACATATCCGAAAAGAAAAGCTCAGATGTACCAACAACTACAGGAGCTACCAAAAAAGTACAAAGTAATCTCGCTTATCAGGATGGAAAAAGTCCGTTCCACGCAGATTTTACCATTAAGAAAAATTCTCAAGGACGACGTAGAGTTTGTAAGTATCAAAGACAAGATAGCAAAGAAAGCGCTAGAGCAATTAGATGTTCCGGGAATCAAAGAATTGTTAGTAGATCTTACTGGTCAGTGCATGTTTATGTTTACCAACATGTCACCGTTTAAGCTAAACGTCTTGCTTGCAAAAAACAAGATTATGATGAATGCAAGAGGCGGAGACATTGCAAGCATCGATGTAGTCGTGCCTGAAAAGAACACGGGAATTGCACCAGGACCAATGCTTACAGAGTTCAAAGAGGCTGGAATTCCAACTAAGATCGATCAAGGAACCATCTGGATTGCAAAAGACAGTACGCCTGTAAAAAAAGGGGAAGTAATTGGCGAGAAATTGGCGTCAATTTTAGGTAAATTAGATATCAAACCAGTAGAAGCAGGAGTTTCATTGCATGTTGCTCTAGAAAACGGTTTAAAGTATGCCGCAGATGAAATGCTCATTGATGTTGATAAAATCAGGGATGAATTTGCGCAAGCGCACCAAGAAGCAGTTTCATTATCCATCGAGGTAGCATATGTTACACCTGAGAACATATCGCAGATCCTATCAAAAGCATCACAGTATGCCCGTTCATTGTCAGTGGAATCTGGATTTATGACCGACGAGACAAGGGAGCAAATCTTGCAAAAAGCCGACGGCCAAGCAAGGGCTTTGGCCGGTCAAGCAGAGGGTTATACGCCAGCTTAGTCAACACCATCCTTTACTCTAGGAAGATTCCAGTTATACTTTATAGCAAGCAATCGTATCCCTGTTGCCAAAACTATTCCAATAACAGATGCAACATGAATGTCCATTCCCAAGTACAGCCCCATATAGAAGATCGCGATGCCCACTACGCTAGCAACGGCATATACCTCCTTAACAAATACAATCGGGATTTCTCTAACAAACACGTCTCTTAAGATACCGCCACCAATTGCAGTCAAAACTCCCGCAAATAGCATTGGCAGGAAACTAAGGCCTACAATTTGATAAGCAATTGATGCCCCGATTATTGAAAATACGCCCAGACCTACGGCATCAAAAATCAACCACATGTTCATCTGATTTTTTAATTTTGAATATAGAAAGAACGTGACGATTCCAGCTGTAACTGTCAAACTAATGTAGGTGGGATCAGAGAATGCAGTTGGAAATCTGCCAAATATTACATCGCGCATCATTCCTCCTGCAACACCTACAGCTGTAGCTAGGACAATGATCCCAAAAATGTCAGCCTTGTGTGAAATTGCTTTTGATGCACCGGTTACAGCAAATGCTATTGTACCCAAGTAATCCAGAATACTGATAAAGCTATCAATGGGAAATGAGAAATCTGCCATTCAATCTAAAAACAAGTCATTGGTAATTAAGATTGGTAATTAAGATTGGTAAAAAACAGGGATCAAAGTAAATTCGAGAAAAGTTGTCTAGCCAAATAATGAGGAGAGTCCTTCCATGGCTGCTTCTTCGTTTTTAGGCTCTTCTTTCTTTTCTTCAGCCTTTGCTTTATCATCAGCTGGTGCATCTGCTGCTGGTGCGGCTGCAGCAATTGCTACAGGTGCGGCTTTGACTGCCTCATCTATATTGACATCTGCCAAGGCCGCCACAAGTGCTTTGACTTGGGCCTCATTGACATCTGCACCTGATGCCTTTACAACTGAGATGATATTTGCCTCGTTAACCTCCTTTTCTAGTTTGTGAAGAAGTAAAGCAGCGTAAACATATTCCATTGTATCGTGATTCTCCTAGGGCATAATATAAAACTATGGAGAGAGTAATCGGTTAAGTGACGTACAATGTCATACAATTCTGATCAGATGATCTAAAATGGATCAGGTTCGCACCACTACACGGGAAACTTGGATGTCAAGGTACCGCAGGATGAGATCGCCATGATGATCTCAGAGTCGTAAGAAGAATAGAACGTAATCGGCTAAGTCAGTTTTGACAGTTTCAACTAATTATACAAGATTTATCAAGTTATTGAAAAATATACAGTATGTAAGCTATGGACTTTCATTTTTACAAATTCTTTCATGCAACTTAACCAGTTGCACTAAAATCAACAACCAAAAAGTAGCAGTTATAAAAATACCGACAAGCAGCAGCGCCAGATACGCCTGAACTAATTGAGGATTTTAAGACTTCGGCATACCGAATAAAGTGTTCGTTTTAGATTTTTGTCAACTAGAGAATCCATCTTTTGTTTTAGCACCCTCTTTGCCTCGTCTCTCTCAGAACCAGAGGGCAATGACAGCACCGTGTTTATGAATTCAGGCAGTGATTCACGAACCCATCCGTCTAGTATCGTGTAAATTTTGGGAGGGAGTATGTTACATTTGTCCTTGTCAAGATCTAAAACTTTGGTGAAATTTTCATGTTCGACTCGATAGACTAATGCCAAAACAACATTGTCTGGGGTGGGGTTTTGAAGGATCTCAAGCGAACGCCGGCCGGTTTTTCCTTGTTTAATCTTGTTTTTTAGCCCGACAGGATTTACAATGATGCCATTTACACCCACCTTTCTGCCTTCTACGCCGGTAACAACTCCAAATACAAAGTCATTAAAATCACCATTTTTCTTTACAGAGAAAACATGGATGCCTTCTTTGAGAGTGGGCTTTTTTCCAAACACAAATGAAATTATACCATAGCGTATTTAATGTATTATTAATCGACAGTTCTTAATATCAGAACAGAGCAGCCCGAACATTGGATAAAAGGGAGATTCTTAAAGAATTTTCATCAGATGCTGGCAAATACTATAATATCAAACTGTTCCAAGAGCAGGGATTTGTAAGAAGATCCTGTTCTAAGTGCGGAAGGTTCTTTTGGACGCTAGATGCCGATAGAAATCTTTGTCCAGACGACGGACCAGACACATACTCATTTATTGGTGAGCCGCCAACGCCAAAACGATTTGATTATACCCAATCCTGGAAGCAGGTTGAAGAGTTTTTTGTGAAAAATAACCACACATCTGTGAGCAGATACCCGGTCGTGTGCAGATGGCGTGACGATCTGTATTTTACAGTAGCATCAATTGTAAACTTTCAAAGAGTCATGGGCTCTAAGGTGGTTTTTGAGTTTCCTGCCAACCCACTTGTGGTTCCTCAAACTTGCTTGAGATTCAAGGATCTGGAAAATGTAGGGGTTACAGGAAGGCATTTTTCAAGTTTCTGCATGATTGGACAGCACAGTGTTCCGGGTAGCGGCGGGTACTGGAAGGATGAATGTGTTGACTTGGATTACAGATTGCTAACAGAGAAGTTTGGAATTAACAAGGACGAGGTTGTTTTTGTAGAGGATGTATGGGTGGGAGGAGGTTCGTTTGGCCCATCCCTTGAATACTTTGTGCGAGGTTTGGAACTAGGTAACGCAGTCTTTACAGAATTCCAAGGCAAATTAGGCCAGCACACAACACTGGATCAAAGGGTCATAGACATGGGTGCAGGCTTGGAGAGATTTGCCTGGATAACCATGGGAACGCCGACTGCGTATGATTGCTGTTTTGGGCCAGTAAACGAGAAATTGTTCAATGCAAACGGCATAGACTCGGATTCAGAGGTCCTAAGAAGATATTTCACGGAAATTGCAAGGGAGATTGATCATTTTGATGACCTTAATCAGGTAAGGCGTCTTGCCATAAAAAATGCCGGAGTTTCAGATGGGCAACTAAGCAAGATGATCGCGCCTCTTGAAGGAATATACCTAATTGCAGATCATTTGAGAACACTGATCTTTGCAATTACTGATGGGGCATTGCCGTCAAACGTCGGCGGCGGATACAACCTTAGAATGATGCTACGAAGGATAAATGCAACGGTTTCAAAATTAAGCCTTAAACTTGACATTGAGGATCTGATTGACACCCATATTGATTATCTAATGGACACATATCCAGAACTTGATGAGAAAAGAGAGGATGTCAAGACGATTATCAGACTAGAGTCTTCCCGATACGAAGAATCAAAAATACACATGAAAAAGAAATCCGATAAAATTAAAGAAAAAGGGACACCAACGGTAGAGGAGCTCATCACATTTTACGAATCAGACGGAATCACGCCAGAATATCTCAAAGAGGTAGATGCAATTGAAGAAATTCCGTCAACATTTTATACCAGGCTATCGGATTTGCACCGATCAGATAAGAAAAAGGAGATTGCAGAACTGCCATTAGACGGTCTTCCAGAAACTGAGATGTTATTCTATCAGGATGATCCCATGGAATTTGAGGCAAAAGTACTCAGGGTGATTGATGATATGGCAGTACTTGACAGGACATCATTTTATGCACGAGGAGGGGGTCAGGAACCAGATCACGGAAGTATTGGTGGATTTGACGTAGTCGATGTAGACAAGCACGCAGACATCATAGTTCACAAGTTAGAGGGGGGCACTCCAAAAGAAGGGGAGACTGTTTTATGCAAAGTCGATAGGATCAGGCGTTCTAACATTACTAAAAACCACACCAGCACCCACATACTAAATGCGTCATCACGCAAGGTACTAGGATCTTGGATCTGGCAGCATTCCGCATTCAAGGAAGACGATCACGCAAGATTGGACATTACGCATCATTCGTCCCTGTCAGGCAGCGAAGTAAGGAGGATCGAGGATAAGGCAAACGACATGATTAAACAGAATCTCAATGTAAATATCGACTATTTTGACAGGGGGACAGCCGAGCAAACTTATGGGTTTAGAATATATCAGGGAGGGGTAGTTCCGGTAAAGGCAGTCAGAATAGTATCAATTGAAAACCAAGACATCGAAGCCTGTGGCGGAACCCATGTCAAGAAAACGGGCGACATTGAATTGATCAGGATCACAAAGACTAAAAGAATCCAAGACGGAGTTGTCCGTCTGGAATTTGTCTCAGGCCCCAACGCATTTGAGTATGAAAAACGGCAAGAACAAGAGTCAAAACGCAGAGCTGAAGAATCCAGACAGAGAAAGCGGTTAGAGAAGCAAAGAGACGAGAGCAAGGCAAAGGCACGAGAGAGGATTCCCGTATTATTGGAAAAAGTTCTCAATGAAGAATCCGTTAAATTGGACGGAATTCTCACAAAGGGAAAACTATGCTTTACGTCTAGTCCAAACTATGACGAGTATTTCCACCAGAATTTTGGAAAGAGGCTAGTTGCAAAAGACAGTTCGGCGGCGTTTTGTGGGATGTTTGAAGACGGTCTGACCGTACGCGTGGTGGTATACGCTGGAATGGATTCGGGCATCGATTCTGGACAAATTGCCAAAGAGATAGCCTCAACTCTTGGGGGTTCGGGAGGAGGGGATGCCAAATTTGCCCAAGGCGGCGGAAAAGACACATCTAAAAAAGACGAGGCAGTAGCCAAAGCAAGATCAATGATTTTGGGATGATGCAATGACGATTAACTGGGCTGAAATTGAGAACAAATGGAGGACCAAGTGGCAGGAGGGTAGTGATTTTGAGACAGACCCTAACGAAAAGCCAAAAAAATTCATCACAGTAGCTTATCCATATCCAAATTCTCCGCAGCACATAGGTCATGGAAGAACATACACGCTAGCAGATGTCCATGCAAGGTTTTACAGGATGAAAGGGTACAACGTACTGTTTCCAATGGGATTTCATTATACCGGAACCCCGGTCCTTGGAATGGCAAAGCGAATTGCAGCTGGTGAAAAAGAGATCATGGATGGTTTGAGAAACACCTACCATGTACCGGAAGACGCAATCAAGACATTTGTTGAACCGGTCAAGATTGCAGATTACTTCCACAAGGAGATCAAATCGGGAATGATCGAGATGGGTTATTCCATTGATTGGAGGCGGGAGTTTACCACCATAGTTCCTGGTTACCAGAAATTTATCGAATGGCAGATCAGTACGCTAAAAGAAAGGGGCAGAATCATTCAAGGCAGTCATCCGGTTGGATGGTGTCCAGTTGATCAAAACCCGGTGTCACAACACGATACAATTGGGGATGTCGAACCAAAGATTGATGAGAAGAACTTTCTAATTAAATTCAGGCTTGGTGAATTTGTATTTCCGATTACAACATTGAGGCCTGAAACAATCTTTGGAATTACTAACTTGTGGGCCAATCCAAACACTGTTTACAAAAAAGTTACAGTAGACAATGAAATCTGGCTAGTCTCGGCTGAATGCGCAAAAAAGATTTCATTTTTTGAAAAGGAGGTAACTGAGATTGGAGAGATCCCGGGAAGCGATATCATCGGAAGACATGCAACTAATCATGACGGACAGGAGATCCCAGTCTTGCCTGCCGACTTTGTAGAGCCTGACATGGGTACCGGATTGGTAATGTCGGTGCCTAGTCATGCACCCAAAGACTACCAGGCACTGATGGATTTGAAGGCCAAAAATCACGAACTAGCCTCAAGAATAGAGCCTATCTCGATCATTGTAACTAAAGGGCACGGCCTGATTCCAGCAAAAGACATTGTAGAGAAAATGGCAATCTCAGGCCAGACAGACGGCAGGTTGGAAGAAGCCACCAAGGAACTATACCTCAAGGAATTCGCTGACGGAAGGCTAAATGAAAAGTGCGGACGGTTCAGTGGAGAGAAGGTGCAGTTTGGCCGAGACAAGATCAGGGCGTGGTTGCAAGAAGACGGGATCTTGGAAAAGTTCCCAGTTTTAGAAAATGGTCCGGTTCGTTGTCGCTGTGGAGCTAAATGCGTCGTTAAGGTACTCAATGACCAGTGGTTTTTAAATTACGGCGATAAAGGATGGAAGGGACTGGCTAGAGACTGTTTAGATGAGATGAGCATTCTTCCCAACAACATCAGGACAGAGTTTGACGAAGTCATTGACTGGCTGCACGAACGGGCTTGTGCAAGGCAGCAAGGGTTGGGAACCAGACTGCCATGGGACGGCGACTGGATTGTTGAGAGCCTGTCTGATTCTGTAATATACATGGCATACTATACACTGTCGCGATTTGTAAATGATGGGACTGTAACTCCGGATAATCTTACAAAAGAGTTCTTTGACTATGTCTTCCTAGATAAAGGGGACGCAGAACTAGCAGCGTCGACATCACGACTATCGGGGGACGTAATCAGCACGGTAAAAAGAGAATTCACGTATTTCTATCCGGTTGATTCAAGGCATTCAGGCCGTGATTTGGTTCAGAATCACTTGTCATTTTTTGTTTTGAACCACGTTGCAATATTTGCGAAGAGTCTGTGGCCGCAGGAAATTGTTGTCAACGGAAGTGTGATGATGGAAGGGTCCAAGATGTCTAAAAGCATGGGAAACATCATTCCGTTGCGAGCTGCAATCAAGGATCACGGTGCAGACCCAATCAGACTGGCAATAATATCATCAGCTGAACTGCTACAGGATGCCGATTTTAACATCGAATCAGTCTCAGGCATCCAATCCAAGCTTGAGTCACTTTTAGAGGAGTGCTCCAGGCTCAAAAATTCTGAAATTGGAAGATTGCATGCCGAAGACATGTGGGTTTTATCCAAAACCCAGGGCAGGATCCATGAGATTACAGAGGCCGTTGAAAAGATGAGATTGCGCGAGGCGCTACACGGCATCCTGTATGCATTTGGGACTGACCTGAGTTGGTACACCAAGCGGGTTACGGCAAAAAGCCGGGATGGCAGTGACGGCGTCTTAGCAATTTTACATAAGATCAATTCAGTCAGGGTTGCAATGCTGTCTCCATTTGCGCCACACATAGCCGAAGAGATGTGGGAGAGGCTAGAAAACACAGGCATGGTCTCAAAATCAGCTTGGCCAAAATATGATGCAAGCAAGGTTGACGCGTCATCAATTCAGGCCGAAGAATTGCTAAAGAACACCATAGACGACATTGGAAACATCGCCAAGGTAACTGGAGCCACCCCAAAAAAGATCGTACTTTATGTAAGTTCAGACGAGTTCAAATCCACGGTATATCGCAAGGTGCTTGGCATCATGGTTGGCGGACAGAACAACATGGGTGTTGTGATGAAGGAACTCATTGCAGATCCAAAAACAACTGATGCAAAAAAGAATCCAGAGTTTGTTCAAAAAACAGTCAGGGATCTGCATTCAGAATCAGAAACTATCAAGGAAATGAGGCTCAAAGTCGAATCCTTTGATGAGAAGGAATTTTTGAAATCTGAATTGAGCGACATTGCTAAGAAAGAGTTTGGCGTAGGTGTTAAAGTATACTCTGAATCAGACACTGACATCTATGATCCTAAAGGAAAGGCAAGGTATGCAAGGCCATTTAAGCCTGCAATCTTAATTGAATGAAACGGTTCTTATCTCCCTCTTCCTCTTCTAAAATTTTGCATTGTAACTGACTGTTGCTTCTAGCAGTGGCAGTCCTTTGCTTAAGATCAGCGATTCAGATCCTCTGAGGACAGCAGCCTCCAAGGTCTGAAACGATTGGAATAGGACTGCCTTTTCAAGCGGGTCTGAGACTGTTGGACAGGCAATTATCTCCACTGATTCATACTGCTGGCAACCCTAGAATATTAAGCACCAAAGAAAATTTCATACAGTGTATTTATTAGGCCCAAGGGGTTCCAAAATATCTTGAAAATTGCAGTAATGGGAATGGGTGTTGCAGGTTCTTACCTTATGGCAAGACTCAAAGATTCGGAGCACGATGTCACAGGGTACGAGTCAAATCCAAAAGAGAGGCACGACTCTATCTGTGCGTGGGGTACAATCAAGCCGGTCCTTACTGAATACTGCAAAAAAACAGGCAGGGATTTTAATGATTTCCTAATTCATAATGGAAAAAATATGCATGTCAAAATGAGTAATGGTGTAAAATTCGACATTGGCTTGCACGGCCTTTGCACTTATGACAAGATTGGGTTAATCAAAGACTTTGTCAAAGATTCGACTATTATCTATGGAAGGCCCCCAGCGCCAGAAGATCTAGAGAAAAAGTACGACATGATCGTAGACTGCACGGGTTTTCACAGGGTGTATCTGCCAAAATTAAAAGATGACTTTTTCCTGCCAACATACGAATACAAAGTCGAATATGAAAACGGAGTCCCATACGACGACTTTTACATAGAGCCATTTCCAGGAATGTCAGGGTACTTTTGGTACTTTCCACTGGGGGAAAAATGGGCACATGTCGGTGCAGGAGATTATAACAAAAACCACATCAAGGCAACTGACGATTTTTTGAAAAAACACGGCGGCAAAGTTTTGAAGACAAAAGGGCGCCCAATCAGGTTAGCCACTCCAGACAGATGCAAGCCATACTATTCAGGAAAAGTGGTAGGAGTAGGAGAATCCATAGGAACCGTCTATGCGTTACTGGGCGAGGGGATCATTCCATCAATGCAATGTGTCGAGATTTTCTTAAAGAATATGCACGATTTTAAGGCGTATGAGAAGGCAGTAGAGGATCATTACAAGGCATATGCCAAGGTATTCAATTTTGTCAGAGCCAAAATCAAAAGAGACTTTAACTTTTTCAGATCACTTCCCGACTTTTTGGCAATCTTCTGGTACATGAAGAAAAACGAAGGTAGGTTTGGGATGGACATCAAGATTGCCGATTTGATAAAGGTTGCAAAGGCCTAACTGAGGGTCACTGAGCTAAACCAATTCAAGGTATCTTGTGTCCTTTTTCTCGTTAGTTGCAAAGGCCTAACTGAGGGTCACTGAGCTAAACCCCTCTCTGGTGGTTCTGTTAGATGCCATATTGTAGTCAAAAATAATTTTCGAGTACTCTTTGAATTCTT
>RKRY01000161.1 GCA_007571135.1 Candidatus Nitrosopumilus sp.
GGGTTCAAGAAGCCGGAATTATCAAAAAACTACTTCCGGATTTGAAAAGCGAAGTAGTTGATGTTGGAATTATTCAAAAAATGACATCAAACGGCCAGTCTACTAGATTCAAAGCCATCGTTGCCGCGGGAAATGAAGATGGATATCTTGGAATTGGCCAGGGCAAATCAAAACAAATGCGAATTGCAATTGAAAAGGCGACTAATCAGGCATATCTGAATGTCAATCCTATCAAACTAGGATGTGGCAGTTGGGAATGCAGATGTGATCAAAAGCATTCTGTCCCGTTCAAAGTCCGAGGAAAGGGAGGAAGTGTAACAATTGAGATCATTCCTGCACCACGCGGTTTAGGTTTAGTTGCCGGAGGTAAAATTAAACGGTTATTGGAATTAGCTGGCCTTAAGGATGCATGGACTACTGCAAAGGGCTCCACTCCGACAATGAACTCCACTTCTAAAGCAATTCTGGACTGTCTCAGACAGACATTTAGTCAGGGTTGATGGAAATGGCAGGCGCATATCTTGTTGTTAGGATTAGAGGGCAAGCCGATGTTCCATACTGGGCAACTTACACAATGTCCATGTTAAAACTAGATAAAAAATACCGTGCAACAATTCTTCCGGCAAAGGATAACACTCTTGGAATGCTAAAAAAGGTACAGCATTACATTTCATGGATTGAGTTAGATGCATCATTGGCAAAAGAATTGATTGACAAGAAAGCAAGAAAGTCTGGATATCGAAAAATCACCTCTGAGGATCTCAAGGAGCTTGGGTTTGCAAGCGCCGACGAATTAGCTACTGCATTATCTGAAGGAAAAACAACTTTATCAAAGTTAAAGCCTCTAAAACCTTGGTTTGCTTTAGCGCCTCCCAGACTTGGATTTAAGCGGAGTACTAAGAGGCTGTACGGACAAAAAGGGGTCCTTGGGCAAAATAAAGAACTCGATACTATAGTCAGGAGAATGATTTAGCATGGCAACTAGATTACGAAAAACAAGGCGACTTAGGGGCGGACGCCATATGGGATGGGGGCAAGTAGGCCAACATCGTTCAAGCGGTCACAAAGGCGGCCTTGGAGTTACCGGTATGATGAAACACCACTACAGCACTCTGCTAAAAGACGATCCGGATCATTATGGCCATGATTCAACTAAACCACCTCACCCAAACATCACAACGAAATGGGCCAGTGTCCGTGATCTTGATGACCTGTTCAGTAAGTTCGGCAAAGAAGAAGGAGAAGGAGGAAGGAAAATCATCGACTTGCAAAGTGCCGGATTTGAGAAACTTCTTGGTGGCGGAAAATTGACCAATGCATATTCTGTCAAAATACAAAAGTTTACATCTTCTGCTGAAGAGAAGTTAAAGGCTGTTGGGGGAGAGGTGTTATCTGACAATGGCTGAAGGTACTGTAACTAGCTTCATTAGAAAAGCAGTATTCAAGGCAGAGCCATACCTGCCACAGGTTCCTAAACCAAAAAAGAAGATTCCACTCTCAACCAGACTGCTGTGGTGCGGAGTTGCACTACTTATCTACATGGTTATGGGCCAGACCCCGTTGTTTGGGGCAACTACTCCGCAATTTGATTTCCTTGAATTTGCAAGGGTTATCTTTGCATCCCAGCAAGGCACTCTTGTTGAGTTGGGCATCGGACCGATAGTTACAGCAGGCCTCTTGATGCAATTGTTGAGAGGTTCTGACATTCTCAAATTTGACTTTAAGAAGCCTGAAGAAAGAGGCATATTCCAGACTGCCACTAAGATGGTTACCTACGTCGTCATTGTAGCCGAGTCTATCGTGTATGGTGCGGCCGTTTACGGTCCAGGACTCTCAGATCCAAGCGTTCTCTATGTGATGATAGGGCAGCTTATGGCGGCATCTGTAATCATTATGTTCTTAGACGAGCTTATTCAGAAGGGATGGGGGCTTGGAAGCGGAATTAGCCTGTTTATTATGGCCGGCGTTGCCCAGCAGATTCTGTGGAGTCTGTTTAGCCCGTTACCGGCAGGCGATGGGGGAACGATTGGCATCCTGCCGTATATTGGCCAATCCATAATGAACGGCGATATTTCCAACACGTTATTTCGTTCAAACCAATTGCCTAGCATATTTGGCCTTTGTTTGACTGCAGGAATATTGCTGATTTTGGTATTTACTCAAGGAATGAAGATTGAGATTCCGATTGTATCTACAAAATACAGGGGATTCTCAGCAGTCTATCCTATCAAATTGATGTATGTTTCAAACATCCCAGTAATCTTGGCATCTGCACTTACTGCAAATGCGGTCTTCATCTTCCAAATGTTGTGGGCCAACATGAACCCGCGTAACAATAATTTCTTTATGAATTTTATCGCGCAGTTTGATCCTACCAGTCCATCAACGCCAATAGGCGGTCTAATCTACTACATTACCCCGCCCAGAGGCCTTGACGTCGCAGTACTAGATCCGGGCCGTGCTGTAGGATATGTCTTGTTTATGATAGGAATCGTCGTCGTGTTTGGCAAATTGTGGGTTGAACTTGGAGGCCTGTCACCAAACAAGGCAGCTCAAAACTTGCTTGATGCAGATGTGCAGGTTCCTGGATTCAGGAGATCAAACAAGCCCATCGAATCCCTGCTAAACAAGTACATCCCATCTGTGACAATCATTGGATCCATGATTCTAGGTCTGCTTGCAGGCGTATCTGATGTATTGGGCGTATTTGGCTCGGGAATCGGAATTTTACTTATGGTGGATATTCTCATCAACTATTACACACAGCTAGTAAGAGAACAAGTAGAAGTCGTTATGCCGCGTTTGGGTGCGTTGCTTGGCAGAAAATAAAAAGATCATAATGGTGGGAATTCCAGGTGTGGGGAAGACGACTCTGCTATTAAAAATGAAGGAGATTATCCAAAATCATCTAAAGACTGTCAGTGTAATTAGCTTCGGAACCTTGATGTTCGATGTTGCCAGAGAAAACGGCCTGTCTGATAGAGACGGTCTTAGAAAACTTCCTGTTTCCGAACAGCAGAATCTGCAAAAAATTGCAGCAGAAAAGATTGCTTTGCAAAAATCCGACGTTGTAATTATTGATACCCACGCATTCATTAGCTCTCCTGAAGGATACTATCCTGGATTGCCTGAACATGTCTTGAAGATTATAGGCCCTACAAACTTTGTATCCGTTTCTGCAAAGCCTGAAGAGATATACAATCGTAGAATGAGAGATGATACTAGGAGCAGAGACAAGATTACTCTGGCCAACATTAAAAAGGAATTAGACGTTCAATCGGGCATGATCTCTGCCTGTGCCGTTTTGTCAGGCGCCCCTGTAAAGCATATCTTAAACGGTGAGGGAAAGATTGATGAAGCAGTGGATAAAATAATCAAGGCAATAGGGATGTAAACAATGGATTTGAACTTTATTCTGTTATTTGTCGAATCAATCCATCTCCAGTTTGATTTTCTTGGGGGCGAAGGTGGCGCACTGGGAAGCGATGATCCGATTGTAAAAGGACTAATCCTTTCAATGTTTGCAGTTGCTGGCTTTGGAATTTTGTTAAACGTGTTCAACTCCGCTGTAAGAAAGAAGATGGTCGACCAAGTAAAACTAAAGCGCATTATGAAAGAAACAAGGGCCTACCAAAAGGAAAGAATGGCAGCAATGAGAGCAAAGGATCAGGCAAAAATGAGCGAACTTGGCAAAAAATCCGCTTACATGAACAAGATGTCTATGGAGATGATGCAAATGAATATGCGTCCAATGATGATAACTTTTGTTCCCCTGATTTTGATATTTTACCTAGTATTGCCACAGCTGTTCTCATACACTGTTGCAATTTCCCCCATTCCACTAAATGTCATCCCGGGAGATTTCTTTCAACTAACATGTACTGCCGAGCAAGCTGCCGACCCGGAACATGTTTGTACATCTGAAAACGCCCTGTTTCTGTGGGCGTGGTACTTTCTTTCGTCGATTGCATTTAGCGGCATCATTATGAAGATTACAAAAACTTCTATGGATCTCAGTTGACCAAATCAATCGTAATTTCTGGACCTCCCGCAGTTGGAAAGACTACTGTTGCAAGGGGGCTGGCTGAGGAATTTCAACTGCAGTACGTTAGCGGAGGCGACGTTCTCAAGGACATGGCAAAAGAGCAAGGATTCGATTCTGATGGAGATGATTGGTGGGATACCACTGATGGCATGAGGTTTCTGAGTCGGCGGGAGCAGGATTCGGAATTTGACAAAAATTTGGATAGCCGGCTAACCGAACTTTTTAACAAAGGAGGCATGGTGATTACCAGTTATACCCTGCCCTGGCTAATTTCTGGCGGAATCAAGATCTGGTTAGAAGGCTCCCATGCAAGTAGCACTAAAAGAATGCAATCTAGAGACAACATGAGTTCTGCCGATGCACGTGAAATTACCAAAGAACGTTTTGATAAAAACAAGGCGTTATACAAAAAACTCTACAATTACGATTTTGGAGACGACACGTCTGTATTTGATGTGATCATCAACACTGACAACCTTACTGCGCAACAAGTCATTGATGTGGCAAAAGAGACTGTGAGAAAATTACTATGAAACTCAGACAATTAGAGAACCTAGTTGAGATTGATCAGGACATTACCGATGACGAATTTGGAACATATTACGATAAGCGAAGCATTGAACAGCTACTAAACTACGGAATTATAATTTTGGACAAGCCGCCGGGCCCTACTAGCCATGAGACAGTTGCATGGACCAAGCGCATTTTGAAGCTGCCAAAAATCGGCCATAGCGGAACCTTGGATCCTCAGGTATCTGGAGTCCTCCCACTGGGTTTGGGTGAGGCAACCAAGGCATTGGGTGTCCTGCTTTTGGGACCAAAAGAATATCACGCATTAGGCCGGGTTCATTCCCTTCCATCAAAAGAGAAGATATCTGAAGCAATTGAAATGTTTCGAGGCGAAATTTTTCAAAAACCACCCCAGCGCTCTGCTGTTGTTAGGCAAACCCGGACTAGATCAATTTATGAACTCGAGGTATTAGAACAAAAAGAGCGATTGCTGTTAATGCGTGTTTTATGCGAGGCTGGAACGTACATTAGAAAACTGTATTATGATATCGGTGAAATCCTAGGCCCGGGTGCCACTATGATTGAATTGCGAAGAACTAGAGTTGACCAGTTCAGGGAAACAGCTGGACTTGTGACGTTACATGAATTGGCAGATGCCTTTGCTTTGTGGGAAGAAAAAAAGGACGATGGCAAACTGGTGAAAATGATCAAGCCCGTAGAACTTGCACTTAGTGAGATAAAATCGGCCGTCATCCGTGATTCTGCAGTTGATGCAATGTGCCATGGAGCACAGCTGGCAATTCCTGGAATATTGCAGATTTCTCCCAGTTTGAAAAAGGGTGATCTTGTTGGCATCTATACTCAAAAAGGAGAAGCTGTCGCTCTTGCCGAATCTACAATGTCTGAAAGTGAAATTCATGATGCAACAAAAGGGTATGCCTTTGAGACAAAAAGAATCATAATGGCTCCAAATACATATCCAAAAAAATGGCGAACAAAACAGGCACCTCCAAAGGATTAGAATAAAACCTGAGAAAAATTGTTTGCAAAAAGTCTGATTGTTTTTGTTGGTGTGGGACTTGTATCAGGACTTGTTTTTGGAATATATCTAATTGATGCCAAAAATACTAGCCAATTAGTCTACGTGGAGGGATCTTCTTTGTCCGTTGTTACAGAAAAATCTGATTTTAAAAAAGGCGAAGAAATTAAGATTCGCCTAGTAAATTCAGGAACCGTTCCGTTGACATTTTCTGATTCAGGTTATGGATTGAGGATTACCGGGTTGTACGGAATTCTGATGTATTCACCTTGGATTTCTGAAGAAGAAAAAAAAATCTTTGCATTGGATCCCAACCAGGAAATTGAATTTGCATGGGATCAAATAAAAAATGACGGCAGTACGGCACTAGAAGGTCTTTACAAAATCTCTGCAAAGGGTTTTGATGAACAGGGAAACTCTGTTGAAAAATCTACAACTGTGACGATCTGGAAATAAACGCTGTATTCCAAATAACATAATATATATCGAATCTTTTCGAATAATTTTGTCGTAAGACATGCCGGGGTCGCCTAGCCTGGTAGGGCGCGCGCCTGGAAATAATTCACCATAAAGCGCGTTCTCGCAAGGGAACGGGAGTTCAAATCTCCCTCCCGGCGCCATCTTGGAGAAGGAGATTGTACCATAGATGTTCCAGCGACTCATTTACAGAGAATTACCGATGTCAAACTTTGCTTTTTGTTATTTTTGCCCTTTGGACTCGTAAATTATATAATGATCGTCATCTCCAGGATCAGTTTCTGGCAACACTTCTTTTTTGCAATGAAAACAAACTGAATCATACCTATGTACTCCTTTTTTATTTGGCTTAGTTTTATACAGTGCATCTTCTTCTGATTGCAATACTTCATGAGATCCTATTGCATATTGCATTGAATCAAATGTCGGTAACTTTAACTCACGAGGTTTCTTTTTTCTAGTTTCTACAATTTTGTTCACTGTTTCTACTAGTCTGTTGCATAACTAGCCCGGATCAGAATATCCCCATTCCTTTCCGGCTCCATCTCACTGCATTGCAAGCACCTCCTGATACCTGTTGTAT
>RKRY01000138.1 GCA_007571135.1 Candidatus Nitrosopumilus sp.
GCCAATTCTTGTATTTTTTGAACGGCTCAATGCCTTTTCTGGAGGGAATCTACCTTTTCATTGTGTCTTTGTAATTGAATTTCTTGATCTTTATCAATTCCGGGTAAGAGCCGAATCGTGATGTATCGGTTATCTTGTCTAAACCCTCCTCATCCCTGTCAGTTCCGTCGAATTTTTTGATAATGTTGTATTGTGTATCTCTCTTTGCAGGTATTCTTCCAATTTCATTTACCATTCTTCTAATTTCTTTTGGCCTAAGTAATTGTCCATGGTCTGAACCAGCTGATGTGGATATGCTTTCATTAATCAGCGTTCCGCCAAAGTCATTTGCCCCCCACATCAGCAACAGTTGGGAGATCTTTTGGCCTTCCTTGACCCACGACATCTGTATGTTATCAATGAAATTGTTTAGCATGATTCTTGCAACTGCATGGGTTAGCAACACGTCATTGCCGCTTGCTCCTGCCCTAATCCCTTCATGCAATTGATGCTTGTACATGGGAGCTTCTGATGGAACGAAGTTTAATGGTACAAACTCTGTAAATCCTCCGGTTTCTTTTTGAATGTCTCTTAGTTTGGCAATATGATTTACCCTATCCTCAATTGTTTCTAAATACCCAAACATCATTGTAGATGTAGTGCTGATTCCGATTTTGTGTGCCCCCTTAATCACACGCTCCCAATCTCCAACACTAATTCTTCCAGGCGAAATCTTGTCGCGTAACTTTTGGTTCAAAATTTCTGCTGACGTTCCGGGAAGCGTGTCTACTCCAGCATCTTTTATTCTTCTTAGAAATGTTTCAACGGACACGCCTGATCTCGACGCGCCATAAAGAATCTCTTCAGGAGAAAATCCATGGATGTGTATGTCAGGGATCTCTTTTTTTATGTCTCGACATATGCTTTCGTACAGCCCCCCTTCCATATCCGGAGGCAGTCCAGCTTGAATGCATACCTCTGTTGCTCCTAATTGATATGCCTCCTTAGCTCGTCTGACGATCTCCTCGTTTGGAAGAAAATACCCTTCCTCTTCCCTAAAATCTCTGCTAAATGCACAAAACCCGCACTGCTTTATGCAGACATTTGTAAAATTGATGTTCCTGTTGACGACATAAGATACGACGTTACCTACCCTCCTTCTCCTCAGCTCGTCGGCAACTAGTCCTACAAGATGAAAATCAAGTCCAGTCGTTTTGTAAAGTTCAATTCCGTCTTTTGTTGAAATCTCTTTTTCTGATAATGCGTCGCTTAAAATTTTAACAATTACCGGATCTGCGTTTTCGAAAAGTTTCTCCAAATTCATCTCCAATAATCCTCCCTTACAAGCCCGTCCTTACCCCCAATCAGATTCATCTTATCTCTTAACTCTTTACTTACTGATGAAAAAAATTCCGGATATACCGGGAATCTGCATCCTAATTCAAACCCTGCATTTTTAGAATAGCTATCAACTTTGCTGATCTCTGGCCAAGAAAACTCGGGATTTACAAAATCCGGCGTCAGTGGTGAAATCCCACCCCAATCATTGATCCCCAACTGCAAAAAGTCATGGTATGAATTTGGAGACAAGTTTGGCGGAATCTGTATATTAATCTCAGGCATGACAACTCGAGACAGTGCAACTATTATTTTAAAACAAATTTCATCTGCAGGAGTGCTGTCCCTCATCTTTGTATCATGTTTGGGCTGAAAGTTTTGAATGATCACTTCTTGGACGTTGCCAAATTTTTCAGCTAGTCCCTTAATTGCCAAAAGTGAATCAACGATCTCTTCCATATTCTCTCCAATCCCTACCAGAATTCCCGTTGTCATTGGAATTCCCAGTTTGCCTGAATTCTCCAATACTTTTAATCGTGCCCTTGGTCTTTTACTTGCTGCTAGGTGGTGTGGCATTCCTTTCTCTGTCAATCGGTCGCTGATGTTCTCAAGCATGACTCCCATGGAGACATTGGTTTTCTTTAATTCCTTTAACTCCTCAAATTCCAAATTTCCCGCATTTGTGTGTGGAAATAGTCCTGCCTCCAAGGCCATCTCTGATGCATAAATGAGATATTCTGCAGTAGATTTGAATCCGTTTTTTCTCAGCCAGTCTTTTGCTTCGGGATATCTCTGTTCGGGTTTTTCCCCCGTAACAAATAATGCTTCGACACATCGATATTTTTTTGCCAGGATCAAACCGTCTTTTATCTGCTGTCTTGACATCATGGATAGTTTTTCTTCGCCTAGTTCAGCTTTGTATGTGCAGTAGGAACACGTATCCTTACACAAATTAATTATGTTAAAAAATGCCTTTTTTGAAAAGGTCACGGAATTTTTTTTGTGTTTTTTTCGTAATTTCCTTGCTACTGCAAAAAGCTCACTTTGATCATTTTGGGATTTTTGATAAATCTCCAGTATGTCTTCCTTTGAGATTGCCTTGTTTTCTAAAACTTTGATTAAACTCTCTGAGTTTAAGACAAGTTTATTCAACAGAAGAATTTTTGGATACGCCTATTTATGCTTGTACCGGGTCAGTTGCCTTTTGGTCTTTCTTGAAGGGTTACTGTGACATTGGTTGTTCGTCCGTCCCGTAGTATTTCCAGCACCATTTCATCTCCAACTGATTTTGCCCTTTGTAAGTGAATTAGAATGTCGTCAATCTTTCTTACTTCAATTCCATCAACTGCTAAAATCACATCTCCGCCAATTTGATAGATAGTTCCTTCCACATCAGTTGTTTTTTCCGAACCAATCAATCCTGCGTCTGATGCAGGACTGTCTTTAGCAACTGTAATGACTAAAAATCCAACCGCGTCTTTCAATCCCAATGCCCTCGCTAGGTCAGGATCAATATCCCTGCCCGAGATTCCAATCCAAGGATGCATGTATTCTCCTTCTTTAATTATGATGGGAACGATTTTTGCAACTGTTTGTGACGGCACAGCAAATCCCACTCCTGTAAACTCGCCTGTCGTAGATTGAATCGCTGTGTTAATTCCGATTATCTCTCCGCGCATATTTAGCAATGGGCCTCCGGAATTACCCGGATTTATTGCGGCATCAGTTTGGATGATATCCGGAATAGAGTATCCTTCGCCTGATGGAAGCAGTCTTCCTAACTGGCTGACAATTCCAGATGTCATAGAACCCGATAAGCCAAACGGGTTTCCAATTGCGGCAATCTGTTCGCCTACTTTGAGATTCGAAGAATCTCCCAGTGGCAGTGGATTAAGCAATGTGGGATCTGCATTTACTTTGATGACAGCAATGTCTGTAAATCTGTCTACTCCGATGATCTCTGCATTGTATGATCTGCCGTCCAAAAATGTGATTACAATCTTCTTTGCGTTACTTATTACATGCTCGTTTGTGATGATGTGGCCCTTTTTATCAAAAACAAATCCCGAACCTACTCCCCCCGTGCCTTCAGCAGGTGCTGTTATTCTTTGAACGTTGACCCTAACGACTCCTGGCTCTGATCTTTCAAAAATGTCTACCAATGAAAACTTTGATTTGTAAAGCGGTGTTGTTTCTCCAACCGTATTTGTTAAATGGCCGTTACTTACAACAAGGTCAGGCCTGGCTAATTCCGGGGATGCTACAAACAACATAAAGATTGCAGCTACTGCCGCTACGCCTATGGTGCCTCCAGCTATAATGCCTGATTTGTCCAAGAGGATCTATCTTTTACATTTCTATCTAAAAGGCTTGCTATACTGCCGCTTATAATAATCTCGGCAAAAATCCCAACCCATACATTCTTAGATCCCAGCATGTTACAGCAGGACGGTACAATAAGATCACACGTTCCTGTTCCAGGCCCGCAAAGCCGAAAAGAATCCAATCATAAGGGAGAGAATCCTCGCAGTATCGTTGCGCCTGAACCAGAACATGCCGGTAGTCGACATAGCAGGGACGATGGGATGTGACCGTCAATCCGTATACAACTGGATTGCACGATATGGGGAACATGGCATTGGGGCCTGGCAGACAGGCCACGCCCTGGAAGGCCGCTCAAAATAAAACCCGACAGGATCAGGGCACTGATCGCAGAGACGGCCGGCATCACGACTTCAAAACAGCTTATGCCGGCGATCAGAAAAAGATTCGGCATCTCCTACAGCAGGACAACTGTCAAAAGGACTCTGCACATATTGCATGTCGTACAAAAAGTCAAAATCGATACACGTAAACAGACCCGAAATCGACGAGATCAAAAGTAATCGGTTAAGTCACACAAGGGAACTTGTAAAAAATTAGAGTTCATCGCCTGCATACTGTATATTTTTCAATAATTTGATAAATCTTGTATAATTAGCTGAAATTATTAAAACCGACTTGACCGATTACCGTAAAACTTGTTTAATTCCAACCTGTTGGATCTGTTCTGGCATCATGTTAATCCTACAAAATAGTCTGTTTCAACCCAGCCTAGATCAACAACTGGTTTTTGACGCCTGAATCATCTACCGCATATTTGGCATTCCCCTATACGCCAATGGAACTTTGGCAATGGCCTTTCATCGAATAGATTCGTCCTCTCCACATAACTGATGAGCGGCCCCTAGATTCAAGCAAGCCACTGAGAAATCCCAGTGAAACTACCAGTCCCCCCAACGGAGCAAAGATTGCATAAACAGGCTTCAGTCCTAAACCGATTTTGGCCTCAATTGTTGCGCCAATATAAACCAGAATTGATGCAGTAACTGCCGCCATACAAAGAATTTTCCATGACATCGTGTCTGCCAAAAACGCTGATGTAACCAGTGCCGTTGGAAATGGTGCAAATAGCAAAAACACGACTGCAACAAAAATTCCAATTGCAGTATTTCTAGTTTGCAGATACAGTGGAACCATTAATCTTTTTAGGGCATTCCAAAGAGTTGTCTTGTCTCTTGCCCAAACGGCCTCTACCAGATGTTCACCTCGAACCATCTTCATTTTATGCCCCGATTCTTTGACTTTTCTTCCCAAAGCCCCGTCTTCAATTATTTCATGTTTGACTCCTTCATGCATTCCTACACTTTCATATGTCCTCTTTTTTAGAATAAAAAAACTTCCAAAGAAGTAGCCTGTCTTCTTTGCAGGATTGTTAACATTTAGCGGAGAGAATCTGGTGTGTAAAAACGTCGAAATCATAGGCAATGTGACCATGGTCCAAAAATCAAATGCCAGCATTTTTGGAACCACCGATAATGCGTCTAATTCAAATGAATTTAGATGGTCTACTGCCAGTGTTATGATGTTTTTTGAATGAATGGTATCTGCATCTGTAAACAATAGCAAGTCTCCAGATGCTTGCTTGTACCCTTCCATACATGCCCAATTTTTCCCCGTCCATCCTTCAGGTTTTGCTTTAGCATAAACTGGAACTATCTTTGAAGATTTTCTTGCATGTTCTAAAATAATTTCTCTAGTTCCATCTTCTGAAGAATCGTCAATTACAACAATTTCGTAATTTTCATAATCCTGATCTTCTAACGAATCAAGGCATTTTCCTAAAAATTCTTCTTCGTTTCTAGCTGGCAGAATTATTGAAACTTTGGGATGTCTTGTGGATTTGTTATCAAATCTGTCCAAAAATGGGGTTAGTCGAAAGGTATCCATCATAGATTTTATCAAAAATATCCATGCGCCTGAAATTCCAACAAGTATGGTTGCCAAGGAATAACTAAAGACATCTGAGATTATCTCGGTCATCATTTCTCGATTTCGTTTTTGATGTATTGCATTGCTTGCTCAGTACCGCTTTTGATGTGTTTTTTTACCATTCCTGTGAATATTCCCATCATGCCCGTCATCTTGATGTCCCAGTATGTTTTCAAAACTGTAGTTTTGTCATTGGGAATCAACGATACAATTTTTTTACCCTCAATGATTCCCTTTGTGAATTTTGCTTCAATTTTTTCTTTTGGTATGATTATGACTTGTTGAAGACATTTTTGATCTCTAAATGCAATGGTGATTTCTCTGTCGATTTTGTTTCCTTCTTTTGAGATGTTGTGTACTTTTTTTGTTCCTTTCCAAAATTTTGGTTCGTTATCAATATCCGATACTACGTCCCAAACTTTGTCCACTGAAGCATCGATCTCAACTTCGACTTCGATTGTAGTCATATTATACAACTGTAGGTCCACATTAAATATATCAGTCTTCCCAGATGCACCCAAAATATCTTGTACAAAAAGTCGTTCATCCCCTATCCAGAGGGCTGGACCAGCTGCACATCAACATGTCATGTATGGAAAACCTAGTACAGGCAAGACATTGGTTTATCCAGAGGGCTGGACCAGCTGCACATCAACATGAGCACCAGAAATACTTGTGTGTGTGCCGGGAAGAGCAGTTAACCCAAAAGTAATCCCCGAGATGTCAATCGGTGGAATCTGGCGGGACCTGTAGGTGTATCCAAAATGATTTCCGATCAGTACCTTGATCATCATCATAGTAAATGTCATTCTGTCTCCCGTACTGTAATGCATCCCAGTATGCACTTACCTAATAACGATACAACATTTAGCACCAGAAACGAGTACGCCAGAAACGAGTACGCCAGAAACGAGTACGCCAGAAACGAGTACGCCAGAAACGAGTACGCCAGAAACGAGTACGCCAGAAACG